>JBFGQG010000055.1:0-12967 GCA_041564295.1 Anaerolineales bacterium
ATTCTCCGATGCGATTGGGTGGCTGGATATGCGCGATGTTCACAGGCTGCCGCGTCCGTCAGAAGATCTCTTCAGGGTTGCATTCGAGGCTGGCGTGCACCTGTACGATGAGCCGCGAGGTCCGGCTGGTTTCTGGCTCTCTCCCGGGACGCCGTTACTGGCCGGCGATGTTTCAAATCCTGGTGGTTGGCAGCGGGTAAGATTGCTTGTCGGTGGGCATTCAGGCTGGGTTCCAACGGATCGTCTTGAATCACACCCTTGAAATCCTGGCTCGAAAGCAGATCGATATGAAGGAGATTCTTTAAGATTTCTTGATTATGACTTTTGGTCTATATGCAATCGATACGAGCGCGGTATAATCTTCTCGCGAATGTTAAAATTTTAAGATTGTTGTTGCGTAAACGCTTGACTGAGGGATATTTCAGTGACGGCGTTTTGTCGATTACCCAGCCTCAGCGGTCAAATCTTATTTGGGTTGGTAGTGGGGCTTTGTGCAACATCTATTGGAGGCGGCCATTTTGCAACCGAGACGAAAAAATCAGGGTACGGTAAGCGGCGCAATTCTTTGGGTGGATGCCAAAAGGCTGGGGGATGGATCGTTTGTCCCTGATCTTACGGAAAAAGGGCTTACCATCGAAACCGTCACGACCGGAAAAGCTGCTCTGGCACGTTTGTCAACATTTTCACCTCAAGTGATCGTCGTCAACGCAGAATCTTTGCGCACAAGCGGCGTCCGCATTTGCCAGTCTATTTACGAAGCGAAAAATGGGGATGTACCGATCATATTGATTGTGAATCCGGACCGTCCGGTTGCAAAAGACCCCAGTATACGCTATATGTTGAAGCAGCCCTTCACCGTTCGTAAAATCTACAACCGGATTTCATCGCTGCTGCCTTTAGATAATGCAAAGGTTCTAAAGGTCGGCGCAATTTCCCTCGATCTCGAACGCCACCTCGTCACCTGCGAGGACCGAGATCATCACCTGACGCCACGTCTTGCCAATTTGCTGAAAATGCTGATGGAACAGCCGGGTGTCGTTATTCAGCGGGAAGTCTTATTCCAGGAAATCTGGAACACTGACTATGTAGGCGATACGCGCACACTTGATGTGCACATAAGCTGGCTGCGTAAGGCGATTGAGGCGAATCCCCGCAAACCTCGTTATGTGAAGACCATTCGTGGCGTCGGCTACCGGCTGGACCCCTGAGTAATAACGGAATTAAATACAAGAAGTGAGACTTCTTGAAAAAGTCTCACTTCTTTTTTTTAACTTATCGCGCAAACTTTTCCCGGAGCATCGCCTCGATTGTAGGTGTGCCGATCTCCTGGAGTTCGTAGCGCACGCGCTGAGACGGTTTGTTCAGGTCGAGGATGCGACCTAGATCGATCGGAGTCCCTATAATGACGAGGTCTGCATTCGAGCGGTTGATTGTTTCTTCAAGCTCGCGCATCTGCCCGTCCCCATAACCCATGGCGGGGAGCACGTCACCCGTTGTCGGGTATTTTTCATAGGTTGCTGCGATGGTGCCGACGGCGAAAGGTCGAGGATCGATAATTTCACTGGCCCCAAAGCGCCTGGCGGCAACCCAGCCAGCGCCGATCGCCATTTCGCCATGGGTCAGAGTCGGCCCGTCTTCTACGACGAGTACGCGCTTCCCCAGGATGTCCATCGGGTTGTCGACAAAGATAGGAGATGCTGCTTCGACGATCGGTGCGGATGGGTTCATCTTTCTCAGGTTCTCTCGCACGATCAGAATGTTCTCCGGTAAAGCGGTGTCAACCTTGTTGATTACAAAAGCATCGGCGATAAGGACGTTGGCACTGCCGGGATAATAGATTTTTTCGTGACCGGGTCGGTGCGGGTCAGCCAGGACGATATGGAAGTCCGATTTGTAGAACGGCAGGTCGTTGTTGCCGCCGTCCCAAAGGATAATGTCAACTTCTTCTTCTGCTGCGCGCAGGATGCGTTCGTAGTCCACGCCTGCGAATACGACCGCGCCGTTGTCGATATGCGGTTCGTACTCTTCGCGCTCTTCGATGGTGCATTCGTGCAGGTCGAGGTCTTCGTATGTCTCAAAGCGCTGGACCGCTTGCTTGGCCAGGTCGCCGTAGGGCATTGGGTGCCGGATAGCGGCGACACGGTAGCCCATACTCCGCAGTACACGCAGGACATGGCGGGTCGTCTGGCTCTTACCGACGCCGGTTCGAACAGCACCAATCGAGACGACGGGCTTTGTCGATTTGACCTGGGTGTTATTAAGACCCATGAGCCTGAAGTCCGCGCCAGCTGCCAGCACGGTGGAAGCTTTTTCCATGACGTAATTGTGGGTTACATCGCTGTAGGAAAATAACACCTGTTCAATTTGATGTTTTTTAATTAATTGTATTAGGTCGTTTTCCGGGTAGATGGATATGCCGTTCGGGTAAAGGGAACCTGCCAGTTCGGCTGGATATCGTCTGCCCTCGATATTCGGAATCTGGGTGGCCGTGAAAGCGACAACTTCAAAATCCGCATTGTCACGGAAGAACGTGTTGAAGTTGTGGAAATCACGGCCGGCCGCACCCATGATAAGAATACGTTTTGGGGACATAATCTCTCCTCAAAAAAGGTATTTACGACGTGTCCTGAGATAGGGGCGCGTCGCAGCCGTAAGTATATCGCACCCTGGAGCGAATGCGGACCCGGATCATGGCAGCGAGTAAAAGTTCTTTTTAATGCCAAAAATTGAATACGGCGCGGCCATACACCCTTTGAGAAACATTTTTAGTTGAATTACAGGATTTTGAATATCCGTCTACATCACGTCCGGGGCGGGGATTCCCAGGATGTTCAAGAGGTTGACGAGCGCCTGCCGCGCAGAGGCGACCAGGCGGAGCCGGAAAGCGCGCATCTCTTCGTCGACGTTGATCACCGGACAATGGCTGTAGAACTCGCTGAAAGCACGGGCAGTGTCGAAGGCGATGTTCGTGATATGCAAGGTTTTGAATTCCTCCGCAGCCCTTACCACCTCAGAAGGGATGCGGGAGATCAAGTCAATCAGTTCAATTTCCTTTGGGTGCAGTTCATAAGAGGGATGCACAGAGCCGTCTGGGAAACCTCCAGCTTTGCGCAGGATCGAATTAGCCCGGACCTGAGCATACTGGATGTATAGAGCGGCCTGGCCGTTGAAATCGAGCGCAGATTCCCAGTCGAAGGTTGCGATGCGTGTGTTTTCCCTCGAGAGCATCGGGTATTTGATGGCGCCCAGCGACACGGCTCGGGCGACATCGTCCTTTACGGTTTCATCCAGATCTGGATTCTTTTCGTCCACGATATCGCGGGCACGCGTGAAGCCTTCGCGCAGGAGGTCTTCCAGCAGGACGACAGTGCCTTCTCTGGATGCCATGGTGACGTTGCCCGGCAGGTTGACGATCTCATAAGGCAGGTGGTAGAGCCGGTCCGTGAAATCGTATCCAAGCAGTTCCAGCGTCTTGAACACCTGCTGGAGGTGTAAAGACTGGCGGACGTCCACCACATAGATACTCTTGGCCAGGTCGTATTCTTCAAATTTGCGGATTGCCAGGGCAAGGTCCCACGTGGCATAAAGCGCTGAGCCGTCTGAGCGCAGGGCGACCATCACACGGTATTTTTCCTTTTCCAGGCCCAGCAGTTCGTCGAGGCGGACGACCACGGAGCCTTCCGGTCGTTCGTCAACAGCAAGGCCTGCTTCGATCATACGGCGAACGATATCTTTTCCGGCTTCATCCAGGTCGCTCTGCCAGTAATACTTATCGAACCTGATATCCAGCGCATCGTAGGCGATGTTAAATCCATCGATGGACCACTGGCGCGTCTGTTGCCAAAGGGCCTTGACTTCCGGATCGTCCGCTTCCCAACGAGCGAAGAGCGCACGCATGTCAGCTTCTAATTCGGGCTGCTCGTCGAGCAGACGGTTCGCCTCAGCGTAGAGGTCTCCAAGCCAGCGGATCTTGTCTTCCGGGGGTTGTTCTCCGGCGTGGTTGCGGAGGTAGTTCCACATCCACTTGATCACATGCAGGCCGGTGTCACCGGGGTAGTTCACCCGCAGGACTTCATAGCCGGCTGCTTCGAGGATGTTGCAAATTGCTGCGCCGAGAATCATGTTGCGCAGGTGACCCACATGCAGCGGTTTGTGTGTATTCGGCTGTGAATACTCGACCATGACCTTTTCGCCGCGCGGAGCGGCATGGCCAAATCGCAGGCCTTCCTTCAAGACCGTATCAACCACGCGCTGGCTGTATTGGCCGGAAGAGAAAAAGAGGTTGAGATAGCCGCGTACGGCTTCGATATGAGAAAAACCTTCCTGTGAGCCGAGATAATCCCGAACTCCTTCAGCAATGACCTGCGCGCGCTGTGGCACGTTGACTTTTTTACCGCTGCGGGCTTCCTGCGCGGCAGTGGCGAAGAAGGAAGTCGAAATCCCCCATTCGCCTGAGAAAGGTACAGGCACCCAGAGGAATTCCTCCGGTATCGGGATTTCGTTTTCAGCAAAATAGCTGCGTATATGTTTTTCCAGTTCTAAGCGTTCTTTCTCGAACATGTGCGGTCACCTGTCATCCGGGAACAGAAAAAACGGGAGCAGCGCGCTCCCGTTTAACGGTTAAATGGATACTACAGGAGTCTGATTTACTCAGACTGGCTTTCCAGCGCGGCCAGGCGTTTCATGAGCCGGCTCTTACGGCGGGAGGCATTGTTTTTGTGGAGAATGCCTTTTTCCGCAGCTTTGTCCAGCGCGCTGACAGCGACCAGGGTTGCCTCACGAGCAGCTTCCAGTTCACCGCCTTCGATTGCGGCCTGGGCTTTTCGGATGAAAGTGCGCGCACGACCGCGGTAGATGCGGTTGTGGGCGCGGCGCTTCTCGTTTTGACGATTTCGTTTGATCGCAGATTTAATATTAGCCAAGATACTCACTCCAGATCGATTTCAGCCCCGGTTCGGGGTTTACCATTTAGTTTCCTGCCGTTCTACACAGCGGCGAAGGATTCTACATTATTGCGGCGGATTTGTCTAGATTTTAAAGACGGTCCTCTCCCAATAGTCCTTTTCATAGCGGAGCAGAGGCTGCACGGGATTGCCGAAAACATGCATCGTGCAGTCTGCTACTTCGAAACCGTGGCGGAAAAGAAGCATAAATTCTTCCCTTTCCAACCGACGGAGAGTTGTTGAGAAATCAGCAGCGCGGTCTACGTCGTCCTGGCTTAGATAATCACCGGTGATCGTGTTTATTTCCTCCGGGGGCAAATCGCTCGACTGTAATAGTTTCAAGCAGCTGTTGCCCGTTTTGAAATAATTACCGGCGCCGTTGTGAGCCCTGAAGCGGTGAATCGTGTCGCGGCTGCGAAGCGCTTCGATCTGGTATTTCGGGATGGAGATCAGGCGGTCAACCGCCTGGACGCCGGCCCTGTAGGCTTTATCTTTCATTCTTCCGGATGCGTTGCTTACAAGCAATGTATCGATCCCGGATCTGTAAGCCACGTCGCCACTTTCTGAACTGTAATTGACGAGCGGTTCCAACCCCAGGTTGTCATATACGCCACCGTCCCAGAGATGCAGTTTTTTGTAGGGCGGCCTGGGGATTTCCTCGATGTCGCGCCTGGAGCCTTTTTTGTAGTCCACCCATTCGTAGCGAGCCGTATTTATCCCAAGGGGGCCGATCGCTACTGGGAAACCGGCAGATGCTGCCAGCGCGTCGCTGAGAGGGATAGAGGGGTTCCTGACGTATCCGAGACCACTGGAACCCATTCTGGCTGCCTGGAAAGTCGAAGCGTAGGTTTCAAACCTGAAATTGCGGCTGGTTTCATAGCAAGTGGCATTGATTATCCAGCGCGGCTCCGGTGGGAGTTCATTAAGCTGGGCCGTCACTTTCCACGATTTCCGGAGGTTGCGTGAAACCAGTCCTGCCCGGCTTGCCAGGAGTTGAAGCGGGCGAAACAGCGCGTCCAGGATGACGTTCAACTGGAGGTTTTCCGTTGTGAGACGCATATACGCTTCAGGCAGGCAGTTCTGAATGTATTGTCCCCGGGTCGGCCAGCGATTGTTATTACTACAGTAGACCAATCCGATCGCGAGGCTTCCGCCGGAAACCGTCGAAATCATCTCGATATTCTCCAACATATTACCTTTTGCCAGGCGAGCGAGCACACCTAGGTGGAAAACAGTCGCGCGGTATCCGCCGCCGGACAGTGCCAGTCCGATTTTCATATCTGCCAATTTTCTCTCCTCATGAGTATCTGATTTTGATCTTATAAAAAGTCGACAGCTGAGACCGCCCCCAAAAAAATCGAAGGACGAACAGCCTGCTAGTAACGACTTACATGGACCCACCAATGAAGCCGCGGCTATTCCCAGGAACGGGAGTTTTAGTTAGAAAAAGGCCAGGAATAAGACCGGCTATTTCAGTATACAAATCGACCGGTCTTTGTCAAGAAATCAGATGATCGCCGATTTCATTACCTTCCCTGGACTCCTTTGATCGATCAAACCACGCTTTCCAGCCCAGGTCCTTGTGCAGAAACGCAGGCTTTATATCTCCCAATTTCTGACCCCGCTCCCGGCAGGCCTCCATAAAGGTTTCCACGCCATGCCGGACAGGATGGATACGCACCATTTCAAGCTGGCCTAATTTCCGGCAGTAATCATAGTGAAAATTTGCTCGCAGCGCATCATCCAGTTCCAGTTCTAGCCCCGGCGGGAACTTAACGCTTTCAAGAAACAGGAGATATCGAAAACCGTCTTCGTCATCCGGCGCGAGCATCGAAAATGAAGGTGTGACCGCATGTTTCGCATAAAGGAGCTTCAAAACATCCGCCACGAAACGCTCGTCCAGCTTCTCGCCAAACCAATCGGAGACGCGGTCTTTCTTGCCGATGAAACGGATGCATGGGGACTGTCCCCACATCCCAACGATCTCAACGTAATCCTGCATGCGGTAACGGTAGAACCCGCCGCCCGTTGTTACGACTATTTCGTACACCTCGCCTTTCCGGACTTGATGCGCGAAGAGGACATCGCCGTTGCCTGCGACAAATTCAAAGAAATGAGCGTTCACGGCGAGAACGCTTCCCGGCAGGCCGAACACCGGCAGGGATACGAAGGCTTCTGTCGCGAGGAGTCCTTTACCCTGGACTGCCACGTGCGGGAATTCCTCCTGCAGGCGAGCGGCATATGGCGCTGATGGACCATCCGTCCAGCAGCTGATAAGCTTCAACTCCCGCCAGATAGAAGTGTAATCAGTCGGTGAGAGGGCCTGTAGCCTCCGAGCCCTTTTAGCGTTCGGGGTCGTCTGAAATTTTCCAGCCGGTGTTGGAACCCGGCCGAGGGCTATGTCTTCGACCAGATTATCCCAATCACTCTGAAGCGCCTGCAGCAGCAGGGTCAGAAATGTTGGATTCCACACGGAAATCAGCCTCAAATCGGCGCGGGACAACAGGTGAAAAAGTGTGACATAACGAAACGTATCGATATCTGTGATCTGTTTGACTCCGTCCGGCACGGCCATCACTGAATTGACCAGCCACTTTCCCAGAATTCCAAGATAAGCACTGTCGGTTTCGAATCCGATTGGAATACCCGCAGGCGTTGTCTGTTTCTGGTCCACAATTGGAGTGATCGACCAATATGCCGGTCCGCCCATCAGGTCAGGCATTTGCTTGTAGAGGTTGTAGATCCAGGCAGCAATGCCTCGTTGGAATTCAGCCTTGAGTCCGGCGGTGTAGGGCACCAGCTTTGATGGGGCGGTTGATCCGCTGGACAGTTCGAACAGCAATACCGGTTCGGCGGTCAGTACGGACGTTTCACCGGCGCCGATTCGTTCTACGGCGCTGCTGTAGTCGTCGTAGGTTGTCAGCGGCAGCTTTTGCTGGAATTTTTCGGGCGTCGTTATGCTGCTGAAACCGTGTTTTTGTCCGTACTGTGTATCCCGGTTATTTTGCATATAACCTGAGAGGAGACCGGCTTGCGTTTCTTTGACTTGATTGACGGCCCGGTAGAAACGCCGCCATGCCGGAAAGCAGGATGCAACCCAGAGAGCGTTGGCAGTCAGGGTTTTCACCGCACCATCCTTTTGCCTGCCGGCGTGAAATTGCCAGGATGGACCTGCGTTATGCAGACCAATTCGTCCCCGATAACATGTCCCGGGTTCTTCGAAACGTAGAATGCGACGTTCGGATCCCGTAGACGTTCGTCAGTGACCTGGGCGACGCCCTTGCGGAGTGGCGTCGCACCCTGGTTGAAGCGGACTATGCCTTTCTGACAGTCAAAGTCTGATCCGAAACGGACTGATGCGAGATGGTTCATTAGCGCCTGCGTATCCGGTGGGGTTGGCCTGTCAAAGCGTGGGTAAAACTCTTTATAAAAGACAGTCAGATAACGGTAAGTTTTATAGCCGGAAGAGATCAAAAGCCAGTACAGCGGCTGGGGCATGTCTGCCGATTTATCAAGGACTGTGCGAATCCAACTGCGAGGAAGTTCCGGCGAACCCCAATACTCCCGTCCGATAACGGTATCACCTGAATAAACCACGCTGATCGACTGCCCCATGAACTGAGTTTCATATAGCGCCAGAGTGGAAAATCCGGCCAGCCTGCCGGTGCGATCGTCTCGCAGGAGGATTATCCAATTTTTGTCATTGAGGTCACGCTCGAAGATTTCCGGGGAAGCTCCGTCGAAGGTTTCACAGAAGATGCGAAACATCTCACGGACATCCGTCTGGTTGAGAGCAGGGCGTGGTAGAGTCTGGCTGGCAAGCATTGTAATTCCTGTTTTGATCCGATCGGTTCCCCAGATGTGAGGTTATAAAATTGCGATTTCCAATCCGGGGTCCCGTCCATCAAGAGTGTCCAAACCCTCGTACCCGGGACCAAAACCCGCAAGGTAGATAATACTGGTGTATTTAATCGGGCGAAATGGTCTCAGGTATTGGCGATACAGGCTCGATTCCGGAATCCCGATCACGAAATAAGCATCTCCCCGCATGCTTGAAGCGTTGTAAACAGCGCGCAGCAGCACTTTGAGAATGCCAGGTGAATTACCCTCGATGGCTAAATGACAGGCGAATGCATGCCGCAGCGGCGTCCCGGGTGGTGGGAGATAAGGCCAAAAGCCCAGGGAAACGCCGAGGTTCAAGAGCTTCCGAAATAAACCCAGGACCCCGGAATAACCACGCACGACAGTCTGCTTGAAAGGTGTCTGGTCCCAGCGTGCAATGCAACCGACCATCCGGTCACCGTCAAGTGCGAGGAAGAAATCGGCAGGGGACAGGTTGGCTTTAAAAAGGGTTTCAGTTGTCCAGAAGGGTGCAAACTGCCGGCGCTCGTTGCAGCGGTTGAGGAATTCGACGATCGCACAAGCTGTCGTATCGCTTCCCTGAATGATTTCCAATTTCCCTGGGAGGCGACTCGCACGTTTTCTGGCCACTGTATAAACGGCATACGTCAACATGCGGGTGTAGGGTCGCACGGTTGGATATCCCGGCAGACCGGAAGACAGCAGGCGCTTCGCAGGCTCGTTCTCTTCGACGATACTCAGCAGGTAAAATGGGGCGCGTCCGTCCCTGTCCAATTCCCGGAACTTCCTGAAACCTGCTGCCAACCCGCGCGCGAGGTACAACCCGTCTCGGTAAGCTTGTTTTACGCGCAGCTGGCTGAGATAGCCGATATTTCGGACTTCTCCGTTTACGAAAACCGGTCGGACCGAGCGATTTGCAAAAGCGATTACTTCACCTGAGTTCCTCTCCCTGGCCACGATGGTCTGGTGGAACGGGCCTTCCAGCACAGAAGCATCGAAGTAATTCGGTTCGCGTTCGAAGGACAACGAGATCGAGCCCGGGAAGGAGCTCTCGCGCAGGAGTCGCCGCAGGTCAGAATCATCGGCCTGTGTTGCGAGTTCGAACGTCAATTCTGGCATCAGATCTGCACCTTATCCGGTAGAGGAGGCAGTGAAGCTCCCTGCGACCGCACCTTGATCAGCTCCCTGGGCCAGGTCTCTTCGCCGAGGGGATAGTAATCGCGCTGGCGGACCTCGCGGTGGAACAGGTAGTTGATCCCGTAAAAATGCCACCACATGGCTGTGCTTGAACGGTTTACCGGGTCGAGGCCGCGCCGCCAGATATTTCGATAGCTATAAAACGCCGCCCTTGCATCCACGCAGCCGCGTTGGAGCCGTTCGGGGGTCATGTGTGCAGGCTGGAAAGGGATCATGTTGTACGAATAGCGGTCATCGAGCCACCAGCGGTCGAACAAAAGGCGTCCCTCCTGCTCCAGACGCTTGTATAACGGCGTGCCGGGGAACGGCGTCAGGTGGTTGAAGGCGGCGATGTAGAACTTCTGGTCGAGGGCGTAAGCAACCGTTTCAGAAAAACTCGATTCACGATCTTCGTCATAACCGAAGACGAAGGTGATGTAGAGCCGGATATTGAACTTGCGCAGGTTTGCCAGGGCTTTGTCGTAGCCGCCCTGCATCGTGTTGAAGCCCTTGTTCATCTTTTTAAGGTTAGCCTGGTTGAGCGACTCGAAACCGATCAATACACCCTGGCAGCCGCTTTCCTTAATCAGGTGAAGAAATTCCTCATCGTGAGCAGCATTGATGCTCGCCTGGCTCACCCAGCGGATCTTGAGCTTTTTCAACTCTTTGAAGAAAGCCTTGGCCTGGTCCATATTCGACGTGATATTGTCATCCACGAAGAAAATGAGCGGCTTGTCGCGCATCCGCTCCAGTTCCTCGAAAATGTCGCCTGAAGGGCGGCGGGTCTGCGTGTGGTTGAAAACGGTCTGAACGGCACAGAAGTCGCAGACGAAATGGCAGCCGCGCCCCGCTTCGACCAGGCCGATGGGGAGGTAGTTCTTGCCCTCGTAGATCGAGCGGTCTGGCTGGATTCCGCCAAGCGATGGCCGCCCGGTTGAACGGTAGTAAGTTTGCAGGCCACCGCCCGCAGCATCGAGCAGCACCTGCTCCCAGACCTCTTCAGCTTCCCCGATAACGACTGCATCGGCGTATTGTGAGACTTCCTCCGGGCAAAGCGTAGCGTGGAATCCGCCCATGACGACAGGCACGCCGCGTTTCCGGTATTCGCTCGCGATCTGGTATGCACGCTTTGCAGTGTATGTTTCAATGCTGATTCCGACGAGGTCCGTCGGTGTGTCGTAAGGTATCGGCTGCATCCGGTCATCATAAAACTGGATCTCAACTTCCGGGGGCGTCAACCCGGCTATGACGGCAGGGGGAAGCGGCTCCATCTGCCAGAGGCGGATATATGATTGGCCTGCTCTTCTACCGATACAGGGGTGGATGAGGGTTAATTTCAAAGATGCGGCTCTCTTGGCGTTGGGTGTGTTAACCGCCGGTTTTAATCTGGAAGAGGTCCGGCGACGATATTGGTAGTTTTTGGCCGTCCACCTGGCCGATGATCCAGTCACAATTGTAGAAATCGTGGAGGTGGTGGGCGTAGAAGCGGTAACCGAAATTCGCGATCCACCAGACAGGGGCCTGGATGCGAGATTTCAGAAAGCGAGTGGCGATTGAAGCGTACGAATAGGTGTGCTTCCAGGCCTGTTCGTGCCCGGCGTAGAGCTGCTCCGGTGTCATTTGAGCCGGTCTGAAGACGACGTGCTGCGAATCGTATAGCTCCCAGTTCTTTGTCAGAATACGGTTCTCTGATTCCAGGCGCTTATACAGCGCAGTATTCGGAAACGGCGTGACAATTGCGAACCGCGGCAGGTCGATGCCGGCCTCGACGGCAAATTTAGCCGTGCGCATGAAAATGTCAGGCGTGTCGTGGTCCATCCCAAAGGTGAAACAGGCCATCAAGGTAATCCCGTATCGGTGCAGGAGGGTCGTGAGGTCCTTGTACTGACCAGGAGCGTTGAACCCCTTACGCGACTGCCGCAGATTCTCCGGGCTGATCGACTCGAATCCCATCAACAGGCCAGTGCAGCCGCTCCGTGAGGCAAGCTCGAGGAGCGGGAGGTCTTTACCGAGCAGTGTGGTTGATAACCCAAACCAGTTCACTTTGAGAGGTATGAGCGCTTCAAATAGCCTGGCGGCGTAATCCTTATCGGCGATCAGGTTCAAATCGATGAATATGATTTTGCGAGCCCAGTACTGCTGGATGTCGGCGACCACGTCTTCAATGGGCTTTTGATACGGCGTTAGTCCCCAGGCTGCCGGAACGACGCAGAAATCACAGCTGTGGACGCAGGCGCGGGTCGCTTCAAAGACGTGGGTGGTGAGGTATTTTTCCTTCCGGGTCAGGTCGCGCCGCGGGAAGGGACGGTTCGCCAGGCTCAGGTCAGGAGCCTGGTCATAGCGCGGCTTCATTTTCCCGGTGGCGAAATCACGAAGCAGCTCCGGCCATGTGTCCTCTGCATAACCGACCACGATTGCATCTGCGTGCGGCTGTGCATCCTCAGGAACGAGCGTGATATGTGGTCCGCCAAGGACGACGGGGATGCTGCGACTCCGAAAGTGCCCGGCGAGTTCGTACGCCCGTTTAGAAGACCCTGTGATGACTGTCATGCCAATCAGGTCGGCTTCCAGGTCGAGCTCGACGTCTTCGATGCCTTCGTCGATTATGCGGATGTCGCACGGAAAATCCGGTGGAATAAGCGATGCCAGCGTAACCAGGGTCAGCGGTGCATAACGCAGGTTGCGCTTGAATATCCCGCCTCGGTGGCGGTACAACGGGCCTTTCGGAGAAATCAGGACGAGTTTCAGCATCGTATTTGTTTATATCGATAGAGGTATAGGATATCCTGGCTTGCTGCGCAAGGGAGATTGAAATAACTGGTATGCGATTGCATGCCAACCAGAGGGGTCAAACCGGTTCAATCGTACAATAAATCCGGTGAAAATTCAATAATTTCATGGACCTTCGCAAGGTTTAAACCTTGCGAAGGTCCATGAAATTATTGAATTTTCACCGGATTTATTGTACGATTGAACCGGTTTGACCC
>JBFGQG010000056.1:0-12928 GCA_041564295.1 Anaerolineales bacterium
CAGCTGATCGCGCGCAGGGTGCGGGAAGCCAGTGTTTATTCTGAGCTGTTCGCCTGGAATGCGCCGGAAGCGGATGTAATGACCCAGCAACCGGACGGTTTCATTCTATCCGGCGGCCCGAATTCGGTGTACGAGCCCGGCGCGCCGCAGGTTCCCGAGTACGTACTGAAATCTGGCAAGCCCATCCTCGGTATATGCTACGGTATGCAGGCGCTGACCCACGCTCTTGGTGGGCGGGTCGCGCCGCATACGCAGCGAGAGTTTGGACATGCCGTCATCCTTTCCCCTGACTCGAATCCTCTCCTGCCAGGCGGGGAATCTCAGGTCTGGATGTCTCACGGTGACAGGATAGAAACGCCGCCGCCGGGATTTGCTCCGCTCGCTCAGACTGAGAGCTCACCGGTAGCGGCTATGGGCGACATTGAACGGGCGTATTATGGAGTGCAGTTTCATCCTGAGGTAAGGCACACCCTTGCAGGTGCAGAGATCCTGCGCCGTTTTGCTGTGGAAATCTGCGGTGCTGAGACCGATTGGACCCCCGCCTCGATCATCGAGCAGGCAGTGTCGTCAATCCGTGAACAAGTCGGTGAGAAACGGGTGCTTTCAGCCGTAAGCGGTGGCGTGGATTCTTCCGTGGCGACGGCGCTTGTGCACAGGGCCGTCGGTGATCAGCTCGCTGCAGTTTTTGTGGATACCGGCATGCTGCGCGCTGGCGAACCTCTGCAGGTCGTCAAAACCTTTTCAGAGAACATGGGTGTAAAACTCAAAGCAGTCAATGCCGTGGAGGATTTCCTTTCGGCACTCGCCGGCATTACGGACCCTGAAGAAAAGCGCCGCATCATTGGGGAAAAGTTTATCCGGATATTTGAAGAGGAGGCGCGTAAAGCCGGGATGCCGCCGTTCCTGGTACAGGGGACGATCTATCCGGACGTGGTCGAATCCTCCGCACCTGACCGGTCGCAGGCGGCCCGTATCAAGACGCATCACAATGTGGGCGGCCTGCCGGAGGACATGCGATTCGCGCTGGTTGAACCGCTGCGCTATTTGTTCAAAGATGAAGTCCGCGCGGTGGGGGAAGCGTTGGGATTGCCGAAAGAGATGGTGTGGCGGCAGCCGTTCCCAGGGCCCGGCCTGGCGGTCCGCTGCCTGGGAGAAGTGACCTCTGAGCGGCTCGAACGTCTGCGGGGCGCGGACAGGATCCTGACCGAGGAACTTGGTCGGGCCGGTTTGCTCCACATGAAATCGGGCGATGGGGGCGTAGAGGGTTCGGCGCAGGCATTTGCCGTCTTGCTGCCGGTGCGTTCTGTCGGCGTGATGGGTGATTACCGGACCTACCAGGAAGCAGTGGCGATCCGGGCCGTGACGACGGATGATTTTATGACGGCCGATTGGTCCCGCCTACCCCACGACCTGCTTGCGCGCGTCTCCACGCGCATCGTTAACGAAGTGCGCGGCGTCAACCGCGTCGTGTACGATATCACCAGCAAACCCCCCGCCACCATCGAGTGGGAGTAGTAGGGTCGCCCCTATGCGACTACGGGCACTGCGACATCTTCCACGATTCCTGCGGGGAAAAATCGCATCGTCACCGCCGCACCAAGGAAAGATACTACCGCAGCCGCATAAAAAGGCACAGATGGTCCTAAAAGAAACAGCCAGCCTCCGAGCAGCGGCACCGGCAGCGAGAAAAAGCCCTGTGCTGTTGAAAACAACCCGTACGCCAGTCCACGATGCCTCGCTGGGACGGTCTTGCTGATCAGAGAATCGTAGGCCGTTGTCCCTAATCCCCACATCAAACCGATCAGCCCCCACGATGCGGCAAAACCAATCCAATCGGGAGAAGCAATGAAACCCAGGATGCTCGCACCAGTCAGGCCGAACGAAAGAAAGACAGGCAGACGCTCACCGAAGCGGTCGACCATCCAGCCGGCGATCGAATGGCTGACCAGCGCAGCTCCATAAGCAATCGAGCCGATCAGACCGATCCGGGTGATCGAAATAGACGCGTTTTCGAGAAAAATCGGCTGGAAAGTCTCCGTAAGGCTCATTGCTATGTCACCGAAACCGTCGGCGACCAGCATCCAGGCCAGCAAGCCGCCTGCGAGGACCAGGTTGCTCATGCGGCGGAAATCGCTACTGAGGGAAAACGGTTCCTTACCTTGAACCTGCCTGGGTTGGTCGTTCGATGCGGCCAGGCCCAACCGGATCACGGCTGCAGCCAGATATAACGCCCCGGCAACCTTGAACAGCAAAACGAAACCGCCTGCAGCGACGAGCCAGCCGCCAAGGGCCGGACCGCCCATCTGTGCGGAAGCGTGGATCGTATTCATCAAGCCAAATGACTTGCCGCGATTTTCTTCCGTCACCGCACCGACGAAGGCGCTTTGAGAAGGCGTGGTCAGCGCGCCGGCGCCGGTGATCAGGACCATCCCGATGAGCGCCAGGTGCCAATCCGGTGAGGATACGAGCAGTACAAACGCCAGCGTCCCGAATGCACTGCCGAGGGCGAGGGCGCGCAAATGGCCGACAGCGTCGGCGAGCCAACCTCCCAACAGGCCGAACAACAGCCGTGCCAGGGCCAGCGCGGAAAAGAACATGCCGACCTGGACGATGTCTGCATTGCGGTCGGTTAAATAGAGCGGCAGGATAGGTAAAAATGCGAAGACGGCCAGGTTGGCCAGAATTTTCGCCAGATAAAACCAGGTGAACAGTTTGAAAGGACAGCTCATGGATGATTTCCTTATATTGAAAGGCAAAAGGGTGCCCGACCGGTCGGGACCCGGCAAAGCACCCTCCTTGCGTTCGGTCAGTAATGCGAACTGGTCCTAGAAGCGTTCGCTGGAATGGCGACCTGCGCCGTTAACGATTTTGAAACGCCCATCGTTGATTCGTGAATTCGTCTGAGTATCCAATCTTTACATCTCCTTTGAAGTTTCAGTGTCTTTTCAAGATGAGCCAGCCGGCGAGCAGTGCAAGAACGAGAAACGCGGCTCCGAGTACCTCGTCACTCATGCCAGGCAATGCTCCATGAAGGCCGGGTCGCTGGAAAAAGATCAGGTTCATTTGTTTCTTCTTTGTGAATATTTTGATTCGACCAACCGATATGCAGCTCTAGTAAGCCAGGCGGACCATATAAACCTCCTTTGTTCAAAGATTCCATCCGATTTCTCGGTGACGGTTGAAGTGTACAAAATGGAGCGGGTCGAAACAAAGCAGGAAGTCCCAAAAAAATAAGGCAGGCCTACCCGCCTGGCATAGCAGGTCGGAATCAAAAACGCCGCCGGATTGTTAGCCGGCGGCGCTCCCTGGTAAGACCCGGTCAGATATATTTCAATTCATGTGCGGCCTGCTCGAGCATTTCACGCATATCCGGATGTGCGATGTCGATCAATCCCCTTGCACGCTGACGAACACTCTTGCCGTAGAGATCGCAAACGCCGAATTCAGTAACGATGAAGTGAACGTCGTTGCGGGTGGTCACCACGCCTGCGCCTGGTTTCAAGGTCGGTGTAATCCGGCTGAACTTCTTTCCTGAACTCGAGACGGCCATTGAAGGCAGCGCAATGATCGGTTTGCCGCCTTTTGACCGGGCAGCGCCGCGGATAAAGTCGAGCTGGCCTCCGGTGCCGGAATAAAGGCGCGTCCCGATGCTGTCCGCGCAGACCTGGCCAGTGAGGTCCACTTCGATCGCTGAGTTGATGGCGACCATTTTGTCGTTTCTGGCAATCACGCGCGGGTCGTTGACGTATTCGCTCGGGTGCAGTTCGACGACAGGATTGTTGTCCACGAAATTGTACAGTCGTTGGGTGCCGAGGAGAAAGCCCGCGATCATTTTTCCCGGGTGGAGTGTCTTCTTCTCATTCGTGATCACACCGGCTTCATACAAACCGACGACGCCGTCCGAGAAGAGTTCGGTGTGGATGCCGAGGTCGCGCTTGTTTTTCAAATGGACGAGGACGCCGTCCGGGATGGCGCCGATGCCCATTTGCATTGTCGATCCGTCCTCGATCAGGTCAGCGATGTTGCTGCCGATCTGTTTAGAAAGCTCTGTCGGCTCGCCCATGCTCAGCTCGGGAAGCCTGTAATCGACCGGAACGATGTAATTCAGCTTGCTGACGTGGATAAACGCGTCGCCAAGCGTGCGCGGCATCTGGTTGTTGACTTCCGCGATGATCAATCTGGCGTTCTGCGCGGCTGTTTTCGTCACCCCGACTTCAACGCCGTAAGAACAAAAACCATGTTCATCCGGCGGGGAGACCTGGATCATCGCCACGTCAATCGGGAGCACGCCGGACGAGAACAGGCGGGGAATTTCGGAAAGGTGGACTGGCGTGAAATCTGCACGTCCTTCGTTAATGGCCGGACGCACGTCGTCGCTGATAAAGAGCGAATTAACACGGATATGGCCGTCCATTTCAGGAGAGGCATGCTGCGCCTTGCCGACCGTCAGCACCTGCGTGATTTCGACGTTGTGCAGGTTCGGCGCACGGGCGACGAGTGCGCTGAGCACCTTCTGGGGAACAGAGCAGTTTCCGGTCAGGAACACGCGCATGCCGGACTCAATCACCTCCACGGCCTGTTCGGGGGCGCAGCGACGGCGCGCGTAAATGTCAGACCAGCTCATCACTGCCCTCCTGTTTCGGAAGCATCGGATGGCGCAGATGATGGACTCTACCCTGGTGCGTCGCGAGGCCGCGTGCGAGGGCGGCATTGGAATTTAACGTCGCGTCGATACCGTTTTCGGCGAGTTCTTTGATAAACGGCCAGGCCGCATTGAGGAACGCATGGGTCGACGTGCGCGCAACTACTCCTGGAATGTTTGGAATGCAGCAGTGGACCACGCCTTCTTCAACGTAAGTTGGGACCAGATGAGATGTCGGCCGCGAGGTCTCCGCGCAGCCGCCTTCATCGATGCTCAGGTCGATCAGGAGCGCGCCCCTTTTCATTTTTTGAATGAACTTGCGGGGCAATACAAGCGGTGCACGCTCGCCGGGCACGTGGACGGCACCGACCAGCACATCGGCGAACCTGCATGCGCGCTCGATGTTGAACGGATGCGCTACGAGGGTCACCACGCGCCCTGAAAGCGAACTGGACAGTACCTGGAGGCGGTCAAGGTCCTGGTCAAGCAATGTAACCTGGGCGCCCATGCCAAGGAACGCGCGAGCAGCGTTTTCCCCGACCACGCCGGCGCCGATAATGACGACCTCTGCCGGGGGAACGCCCGGAACTCCGCCGAGGAGAATGCCTTTGCCGCCATTGTCATTTTGGAGAAGGCGGGCGGCGATATGAGCGGCCATTTTTCCACCGATCTGGCTCAGCGGATTGAGGACCGGGAGGCTCCCGTCGTCTCGCTGGATCTGTTCGTATGCAATCGAAGTAATTCTCTTTTCCAGCAGCGTGAATATTTTATTGACCTGGGCTGCATAGAGCTGCAGAAGGCCCATAAGGGCCTGTCCTTCGACCATCCAGTCCAGCTCTTCGATCGTTGGGCGGGAAACTTTGAGGACCAGGTCTGCCCGGCCATATGCCTCTTCACCGGAATACACGATCTGTGCGCCGGCGTTCATGTAGTTCTGGTCGGAGAAGCCTGCGCCGGCACCGGCGGCCTGCTCGACGTAGCAGGCATGGCCGGCCTGTGTGAGCAGCTCGACTCCAGCCGGAGAGAGCCCGACGCGGTATTCGGAAGGGCGTCGTTCTTTTGGGATGCCAATGTTCATCGGTTCAGTCCTTTGGGGTACGGTTTTAAAAACCGGTAAATTTCAGGGGATATTGGGCTTTTGCAAGCCTGATAGAGAAAGTCTGACTTCCCAGACACCCTGCTTTTTCTTTGTTTCGACAGGCAGCCCCAATTGCTGGACGAACCGCAGGAACCGCAGGTTGTCGTTATGAGTCAGACCGAGAAAAACCTTAACATTGTGTGCAGCTGCGTAAGCGGTGAGCCGCTGCATGAGCAGTGAGCCAAGACCGCGGCGCTGGAACGGATCGCTGATGACGATGGCAAACTCTGCTGTCCCCGGTTCGCTATCCAGCAGGATGTATCGTGCGACGCCGACGATGTTTTCTTCATCCTTTTCTTTCGATGTTGCGATTAAGGCCATGTGGCTGTCATAATCCAGGCCGGTCAGATAGCGCAGTTCGGCCTCGGGCAGAATCTTGCGAAAAGCCATAAAGCGATCGTAGACCGTCTCCTGTGACAGCCGTTCGTGGGACGCCTGGAGGCGTTCGGCGTCTTCCTGTGTGATTGGCCGGATTTGGACCTCCGTGCCGTCCAGCAGGGTGATATGTTCCTCGCCTTCCATAAGCGCCTGGTCATCGTTTGGCGCCCAGGCTTCCGCGATGGTCCGGCGAAATATATCAGCCTCGCTGATCACCCCGACGAGCCTGTCATTCTCAGTCACCGGCATGCCGCCGAATTTGTGTTTCATCATCAGGCGGGCCGCTTCGCTGACGTGTGCGGAGGCTTCGATCGTGAGAGGATTGGTCGTCATCACGTCTTCCACGCGCAGTCCGGACAGGTATTCGTTATGCTCCAGCAGGGAGAAGTTTCCCATTGGGGCGGCGCTGCGGACGTCGTTGATCGTGATGATGCCGATAAGGTGGTCGTCTTTTAGGACGGGCAAGCGGCGGATGCGGTGGTGTTTCATCAGCGCGTAGGCCTGCAAGACGCTGTCAGATGGATGAATAGTGATCGGATGGGGGGTCATCCAGGTACGGACGGTATTTCGCGGCATAAATCGTCTCTATCCAGGCATAAAAAAAGCGGGTCGACAAACTCCCGCCCGAATCACAGGTTTTCGCATTAAACCTGACAATGGTCAGTGTGTCAGGTGGCAAGTAACCCGCTTTACAGAGGACAAATGACCCGTCACTCGGATGGGAGATATAGGATAATACAATACCATACGGACAGGGAGGGAAATTACAAAACGGTTCGCCGGTGGGTCGTGCTGCTTGCCGGATCATTCAGGAGATCGTGATGAACACCCAGTTCGAGATTAATTTCGATTCGTTGCTGCCTGCAGAAATGGCCCAGAAAGCCGAACAGGTCGGCATGGCGAAGGCCAATATGGGCCCGCGCAGGACTTTGATGCTTGGCGTATTGGCGGGAGCGTTTATTGCGCTGGGGGCGGTGTTTTCTACAACGGTTGCGACGGGTTCGGGGGTCCTGGGGTTTGGCCTTGGCCGGCTTCTCGCCGGCCTGGTGTTTTGTCTGGGGCTGATCCTTGTGGTGGTTGCAGGGGCGGAGCTTTTTACTGGGAACAACCTGATTGTGATGGCCTGGGCGAGCGGAAAAGTGACCACGCGGCAGGTCGTTCGCAACTGGCTGCTCGTGTATGTCAGCAACTTCGCCGGTGCGCTTGGAACTGCTGTGCTGGTGTTCATCGCGGGCCAGTACCAGTTTGCGGGGGGGCAGGTGGGATTGACCGCGTTGAACATTGCGGCGGCGAAAGTGGGGCTCGGTTTCTGGCAGGCGGTTGCGCTGGGGATTCTGTGCAATACGCTGGTCTGCCTGGCGGTCTGGTTGACTTTTTCGGCCCGGACGACGACAGACCGGATCCTGGCGGTGCTGTTCCCAATTTCGGGTTTCGTGGCAGCGGGGTTCGAGCACAGCGTTGCGAATATGTATTTCATCCCGATTGGCCTGATGATCCGCTGGTGGGCACCGGAAGGGTTTTGGTCGGCTATTGAGATGTCCGCGGCGGCTTATGCAGGACTGGATTGGCCCAGTTTTCTGATTGGCAACCTGCTTCCAGTGACGATCGGAAACGTGATCGGGGGTGCTGTGCTTGTCGGTGCGGTGTATTGGGGTCTGTATTTACGTAAAGTGCGCGTGGCGGTTCGGTGACCTGAAAAAACCGGGTGTATTTTTCCAACCAGGGACATTTGTCCCTCGACTTTCCTCCCCCCACCCCTTAGAATTTTTTGTACAACCTTTCCCCAATCTTCCGGGAGGGAGTTTATTCAAAGCGTCTTCCTGGGAATTTGGAGTGTGATCGATGGGAAATGGTATAGAGAGGATTTGACGAGGAGCTTGATGGCGGGGAAGATTCGCGTTGCGATTGTGGAAGACCATCCGCTTGTACTGCAGGCGGTCAGGCAGCAGTTGAGGGGACAGAGGGACATTTCCGTCGTGCTTGAACTTTCGCATGGTTCCAGGTTGTTGGGTGCGCTGCGGCGCCAGGCAGTGGATGTGGTTTTGATGGACCTTGGG
Source organism: Anaerolineales bacterium (assembly GCA_041564295.1). Lineage (GTDB taxonomy): Bacteria > Chloroflexota > Anaerolineae > Anaerolineales > JABWBV01 > DATDOR01. The sequence goes on from JBFGQG010000056.1 coordinate 8,216, forward strand.
ATGGACGTCGGTGTATTTGATCCGGTTTCCACGGTTCGACGTTTACGGAAATTGTTTCCTGATGTTCGGGTGATCGTCATGTCATCGCACACCTATGGGGAGACGGCGCTGGGGGTGCTGCGATCGGGTGTACATGCGTATGTGACGAAAAACGACCTGCTGTCTCTGGATATGGCGGAGGTGATCCGCAGGGCGTTGTCAGGTGAGCGAGTCTATTCCCCGGCGATCATAGAACTTCAGGCAGTCTTGATGGAAGCAGATCCTGACGGGTCGATGTTGGACGGCGAGGAGCGTGAGATGCTGAACCTGGCGGCGCAGGGGCATACGAACCGGCAGATCGGGTATTTACTTGGGTACAGCGAGAAGACGGTGCGCAACCGTTTCACGCCGATATTCCGGAAGCTGGGTGCGGTCAATCGGGTCGATGCGATCCGCAAAGCCCAGAAGATGGGGATATTGGCTGAGGGTTGGCATTGAAGCAGGTGAAGAAAATCGTGGATATGGAATCGTAAAATTGATCATGCAGTGCAGGCGATAATTCGCTGGCAAATCCATATATGAATGGAAGATCGGAAATGTGTCCGGTGAGATGTACGGAGATGTCATTTTCGAAGACGATGCTGAAAAAGAGGTGGATCATGTCAGTCATGAAGGTCGTTGCAATTGACGACCATCAGCTTTTTCTTGAAGGAATTCGGATGGCTTTGGGAAGGGCGCCAGACGTTCAGCTTGTTGCTACGGCGCGGGAAGGGAATGAATGGATGGATCTGCTGCGCAGACATAATCCAGACATATTATTGCTCGATTTGCATATGCCCCATTTCAATGCAACGGAAGCCATTCGACGAGGGAGAGAATTGTTTCCGAAAACCCGATTTGTGGTTCTGACGGCCTCCCGGGATGAATCCCTGGTTCGGCAGGTCGCGCTCGCTGGCGCCGGCGGTTATTTGCTCAAGGATACGATAATCAAAGAGCATTTTCCGGGCCAACTCAGGCGAATTAAGGGCGGTACATTCCTGTTCGATACTGAGGTCGTCCATGCACTGATCAATCTGCATGCCGTGCAGCTCACCCTGCAGGAGCAGGAATGCCTGTCCCTAATGTCGCAGGGTTTGACGAACCAGGGGATTGCAGAGGAGTTGGGTCTTACGCGCAAGCGCGTGGCGAACATCCTGTCTGCTGTTTATGAAAAACTGGATATTGATTGTTTGAATGAGCACAGGTGGGTCACACGCGTGGTGGCCGTGAGAGAGGCGATGCAGCGTGGCCTTATCGGCGTTGCCGAACGCGCTGCCGGTGAATACCGCTCATAAACCGGTGCGGAAAATGCAGCAGACCGAAGCCTATGGCTTCGGTCCGAAATTCTCCCCACGGATTTTCTTGCTGCAGATCAACGTGAACGCAGACTGGCAAGCTGGGCTTCCATTTCCGCCCGGCGTAATTCGGCCGCATCCTTCATCTGGTGCTTCAACGTCTGCACCCGGTTGCGCAGGTCTGAGCGAATGGTTTCCCCAGATGCCGGTGTAAACATTACCATGAGCGTAGCTCCGACCAGAGCGCCGGTGATCGCGCCTGCAAGAAAGCTGAGAGTGCGTTGCATCATGACCTCCTTCGTATCCAACAGGTTTCTCATAATTATACTCGTCTTGTCTTGCCTACCGATCTCGGTTAATATGCACGCATGATCATTCTTGCCGTTGGTATGCCACGGGCAGGCTCCGGCTGGCACTTCAACCTGACCCACGATCTGATGCGAATTGCCGGCGCGGCTGACTCGCGGGAAATTCGCGATCGCTACAGGCTCGAGTCTATTCTCACGGAAGTCAATTGCAATATCGGCATTCTTTCCCTACGGCGTCTGACGAAAGTAATGCTTCCCGCAGGACTGCGCGAAACCTTCACCATCAAGCTCCACGCCGGGCCGACGCGCTGGGCCCGGATGCTGATCATGTCCGGACAAATAAAACCGACTTACATTTACCGCGATCCGCGCGACGCCCTCCTCTCCGCCTTCGAATACGGCGAGCGCGCTCGTGCTGAGGGACGCGCGAACGCGTTTTCCCCGCTCCATACCATCGACCAGGCGATCGACTTTATGGCCGAATATGTAGGTTACTGGTCAGCATGGATGGACATCCCCCACTGCCATTCGCTCCGGTACGAAGACCTGAAAGGGCATTACACGGAAGAAGCGAATCGACTGGCGCGATTCCTCGGTCCTGACCCCGCGTCTGCAGATACTGTCGCAGTGATCGAACAGTATCGCCCGGAACAGGCCCGCGCCATTGACCAGGGACTGCACTTCGTCAAAGGACTCTCCGGCCGGTATCGTACGGCTCTAACCGCCGAACAGCAGCAGCGCTGCCTGGACCGTTTCGGTAAAACAATCGAAAAAATGGGCTACCCGACGGATTGAACCAGGCAGCCCATTTTTTTTCGTGTTGTCCGCTGGCTGTGCCGCGCTTGCTCCAACTGCCGCAACCTCAGCCGGTTACTCCTGTCCGGCAATCTTTTTCCAGAACTCGAACAAGGCGCCGACAGATTCGCCGGCGACATTGCGTCGAATGACTTCGCCGATAATATCACCGACTGACAGAATGTGTAGTTTGTTGGGTTTTTGTTCTTCCTTCAGCAAGACCGTATTTGTAGTGACAATTTCGTCTATCTCTCTCACTGCATTCAGCCGTTTGACGGCCGGACCGGTGAAGAGTCCGTGCGTGCAGACGACGGAAACGTGCTCCACATCTTGTGCTCGCAGCACGCGAATGGTTTCAACGATGCTGCCGCCGGTCGCGATCTCGTCATCCATCAAGATGACGCGCTTGCCGCGCACATCGCCCATGATCCCGCCGATCTCTACAGTGTCATCAGAAAGGCGCATTTTCTCGCCAGCAGCAATGGGTAAACCGAGTGCGCGGGCCAACTTCGAGGCACGCTTGGCATTCCCGATATCAGGTGAGACGACGACCGTATTTGACAGGTCCTGTTTCTTGAAGTGCTCCACAAAAACGGATTGAGCCGTCAGGTGGTCGGTGGGAATGGAGAAGAAGCCGTGCACCTGGGGGGAGTGTAGAGTCATCGTGATGACGTGCGTCGCTCCGGCGGTCTGGAGCAGGTCTGCGACCAACCGGGCCGCGATGGATATGCGGGGCGCATCCTTTTTGTCTGAACGGGCGTATGAAAAGTATGGGATGACAGCGTGAACGCCGTTTGCCCCCGCACTCCGTGCGATATCCAGCATCAATAATAGCTCCATCAAGTTATCACTGGTCGGGGGTGTCAGTGGTTGGACGATGAAAACCTCGCGTGAACGGACGCTGACGCAGAGGTGTGCGTAGAGATTGTCATTTGAGAATTTGTTGACCACTGTGTCCTGCAGCGGAAGCCCCAGGTAATCCGCGATGGATTGGGCCAGTGGTTTATGTGCTGTCCCGCTGAAGATCAGTGCTTTTTCAGCGAGCATGGATTGATGCGGTTGGGAAATCAAATGCTGCCTCCTCGGTTATCGTCGTTGAACTTTTGGGACTGTTGAACACGAGTAAAACGGATAAATGGCTTTTTTGCTTCAAAGGGCAATTGCCTTGGTCGAAAGTTTGCAGGACCTGAACGGATACATCAAAAAGGTGCCAGCAGAAGTGCCGGCACCTATCTTAATTTATTCGAATCCGGCCAGAACGGCCTTGTCCGGGTCACGATTAATCTCCCAGGGATACACGATATACGCATCCGTCGTCGCCGCATAATAATCGGGACGAGCGCTCCCGAAAAGGCTGCGGTACGGGTTGAAATGCATTACGACGGTAAACGGAAACCCGCCGGAAGTCGACACCCGGTTCTTTACAGAAGTAATCGTGCGTCCCGAACCCCATACATCGTCGACGACCAGGATGCGTCGGCCGGTGAGCAGGTCGCCTGCTGGAAATTGCATGAAACGTGGCCAAACCATCAGGCTGGCTGGTTTGTTTTCTTCAAACTCCAATTCGAAGGGAAAATCTACCGCAGCGGTCAGCACATGGGTTATCCCCATCGCTTCCGCCAACATGCCTCCCGGGACGATTCCGCCGCGGGTGATCATCAGCATACCGTCAAAATCTCGATCGAATTGATTGAGGAGATGGTCGATCAGTTTGTCGACTTCTTTCCAACTGACCAATTCACGCCTGGGCATTTGCATTATTCTTCAATCCTTCTTTCGCCGCCTCACTCTGGCGAATAAGTTTTGGGTGGTGGAATTGTACCAACGAATTTCCCGTTGCGGACGCCCTGGAAATTAATAGACTGAGACTTTCACAACACGGACGCCAGCGGTGCCGGGGCAGAGATTTCTGCGATTAATTGGGTCGAGCCCTGCGCTCTTTCTACATCACGAGCCCATAAGTACAGGCATGTATGGTAAGCCGTGGTCGAGTAGCTGCCGATCAGGACAGCCAGCAAAATCAGGCTGAATGCAATAGCCCCGCCGATCGAGATACTCAAAATGATTGACAGGGTGCTGCTGCCGAGCAGGCTGACGAGTCCAAAACCCACGCCAAAACCAAGAACCACACCCGTTGTTCCAAGCAGAAAACCGATCAGGCCGGTGACGAAGCCCACACCGACCGTCGATACACCGACCAAAAGTAAATTGTCCTTGACGATCTGAGTGGCCCTTTTCAGCCCATCCCGCAGGCCGATATCCTCGATCACCATAGCGGGCAGCACAAGGTACGTGGC
>JBFGQG010000057.1:0-12865 GCA_041564295.1 Anaerolineales bacterium
CAAAGCACGGACGTCTGCCGCTGTGATGCTGGAGGCGAGTGAACAACCCGCTTTTAGAGATGGAATCAGCACCGTTTTTGTCGGGTTTAGCAGTTTGGCTGTCTCAGCCATAAATTCAACACCGCAAAACACGATCACATCCGCCTCCGTGGATGCAGCCACCCGGCTGAGATAAAGCGAATCCCCGGTATAGTCCGGGATGGAATTGAACAGAGCCGGCTCCATATAATTGTGCCCGAGAATAACGGCATTTCGCTGCTGCTTCAGCGCGTTAATTTCAACAGCAAGCTCAGCTTTGTACCGGATTTCAAAATCGGGCACAACTCCGGATAGTTTTTTCAGCATCGCCTCGTACGTTTCTTCGATGTTCATTTCTTTACCTCACAAACCTTAATTTTGATCCATGAGCCTAAGCCGCATACTGACGTCAAAGACCTGCACGGAGTGTGTCAGCGCGCCGGAGGATATGTAATCCACCCCGGTTTCCGCAATTGCACGAACGGTGCTGAGGTTGACGTTTCCGGAAGCCTCCAACTTCACCCGCCCACGGGTCAGTTCCACTGCGCGCCGCATTTCATCCAGCTTCATATTATCTAAAAGGATTCGATCAACCGGCATTTGCAGCGCTGACTGGAGCTCTTCCAGGTCCCGGACCTCTACTTCGACCGGCAGTACATCACCAAATTGTTTACGGACCCTATCCACGGCTTCCGCCACTCCCCCGGAGCCGTCCACATGATTGTCCTTAATTAATGCCATATCGTACAGGCCCATTCGGTGGTTGCTGCCGCCGCCCATCCGAACAGCATATTTATCCAGGCTCCTGAATCCGGGTACGGTCTTTCGCGTATCGAGGATAACCGCGCCAGTCCCGGCGACCGCTTCAACAAATTTTGCGGTGAGCGTGGCGATACCGGACATTCTCCCCAGGAAATTCAATGCCGCCCTTTCTGCCAGAAGAAGCGAGCGACCACTGCCTTTGATCGTCAAGAGGAGATCACCAGGCTCGACGGCTTCACCGTCTGTTGCAGAGAATTCAACGAGGAGCGCCGGATCGACAAACTTAAAAACAGCCGCTGCAACTGGCAGCCCGGCTACTACTCCGGCAGCTCGACTGAAGATTTCGCCGGTCAGTTCGCTCGTCTCCGGAAACGTCGCAAAACTGGTGACGTCCAGCGCTGTAAAGTCCTCAGGTAAACCAGCCTCACCGGAAAGGTCTTCCTGCAGACTCAGTTCAATCAGCTGTAGGACCAGTTTTGAGCGCAGCTGCCCGGGGAGCATTGTGCCCGCCCAATCGTATCTATCTTTCATCGTTACAATCATGATAACGGACTTTAACAATCAAGACGAATCATCCTCCCAAAGCACGATTCTAACGCGCTTTTGAAAGTAATAATAGGTCGAAGCTCGATAATCAGGGCTGTTTCACGAGCCTGATATGGAATAGTAAGACCCTCTCGTGCCCGTTCGCTCTCTCAAGCCCTCCAGGGCATACTGATACCCGGACCGATATTATACATTCTTTGTGTATTTCCCTTGACTTTATTATACATATCCTATACAATCTATGTATTCTTACCTTTTGGCAGATAAAATTAGGAGCTGCAGATGTCGATACATCCATATGCGTGGGAAAAATCCTTGATAGAACGAGCGCTTGTGCCCCATCTCTTAAATAAGCGTAAAAACGCTGCACCCAAACCGGATCGTGGGTATATCGCACCCGCCCATGCGGAGTGCGAGAATATCACGCGGAAAAACAGCCGATCTTTTTACCTCGCGTCCGGTTATTTGCCTAAAGAGAAACGCATTGCAATCCGCTCACTTTATGCATTCTGCCGCTATACCGATGACCTGGTCGATATTGAAGATGGAAACGCGCGCTATACCTTTGATGATTGGAAAAAACGGTCCCTGGCCACTGCTCTGTATGAGGATGACTTCGTGCTTACTGCCTGGCTCGATACCCGCATCCGGCACCATATTCCAACCGCTTATATCGAGCAGTTCCTGGACGGAGTCGCCATGGACCAATCAAAATGCAAGTACGAGAATTTTGAGGACCTCGCATATTATTGCTACGGCGTTGCATCGACGGTTGGTTTGATGAGCATGTCAATTATCGGATTTTCAAGCACCGATGCCATACCTTACGCTGTGCGTCTCGGCGTCGCTTTACAGATGACGAATATTCTGCGCGATGTAGCGGAAGATTGGGAGCGCGAGAGGCTGTACTTGCCAAAAAATGAACTCGACGCTTTCGGCCTTTCACACTCCGATATTGAAACTGGCATCCGCACCGGGTCTTACGATGACAACTGGCGCGCTTTCATGCGCTACCAGATCCGGCGGACGCACAATCTTTACAAGGAAGCCTGGCCCGGGATTGCCATGTTGAATCCTGATGGTCGTTTTGCAATCGCCGCCGCTGCAGAAATGTATTCTGGTATCCTGGACGACATTGAAGCACATGATTACGATGTCTTCACACGCCGCGCCCACCTGTCTGACTGGAAAAAGCTGGCCCGGCTGCCAGGAATCTTTCGCAGTGTCCGCAAGCTTCCGCGCTGGCATGAAAGCCAGGTAAATTAGTATAAATCAGCAAGTGAGAGATATTTACGATCTCAAGCCTGCCGAAAACGAACCTTACGCGACTAATTCAGAAAGGGATCGATCAAATGCCTCCAGGAATATTTCCGCGTGCTGCTTCCGAAAGACGAGCGGCGGCCTGATTTTCACAACATTTCCATGAGCGCCCTCCCTCCCCACCAGGACACCGTTTTTCCGCATTGAATTTAGCAGCCGACGAGTTTCTTCACGCGCAGGTTCCAGCGTCACTGCGCTGCGCACGAGTTCTACCCCCAATAATAGCCCCCAACCGCGCACGTTCCCGATAATTGGAAAAGTTTCCGCGCGCTTTGAAATTTCTGAAAGCAAGTATGCTCCGGTTTCTCTGGCATTCGTGATCAGATCCTCCTCTTCGATCACATCAAGAACAGCAATCGCCGCAGCGCAGGCAACTGGATTTCCTCCAAAAGTGCTGAAAAGGCCGTATTCCGCCATAAAAGGCTCGAGGATATCCGGCCGTGTGACGACCACGCCCATCGGATAACCGTTCGCGACAGGTTTGCCCAATGTAACCACATCCGGCTCTATACCGTGTGCGGCATGACCCCATAAGTGAGTACCGGACCGTCCAAACCCGGCCTGGACTTCATCAGCAATGACCAGTCCGCCATTTGCGCGCACTTTTTCTGAAACCGCCTGCAAATACCCCTCCGGCACTTCAGGCATACCGCTACTCACAAAAGCAGAATCCACCATGAATGCAGCAATTTGATGTCCTGAACCATTCATATCGAGTATTGCACGGTGAACGTCGGCGGCATATTTTTCCGCAAGATCGGCTTCCCCCCGGCGAAACCGGCCGCGGTACGGATCCGGGTTCTCCAAAGTCTGGATATGCGGTGCAGGCTGTCTGCCAGAATCAGAAGGCGACATCGGCCGGGTCGCATCTGTGATGCCGTGATAGGCTGCGTCCATGACCAATCCCCCGCTTCGCCCCGTGTGGAATTTAGCGATCTGCCAGGCGATGTCGTTCGCCTCGCTTCCGGAGTTCGCAAACAGGCACATCGAGAGCGGCGCAGCCATCGTGCCGGTCAGACGCTCTGCGTAATCCTGTACAACCTCATAAAGATAACGCGTATTGGTGTTCAAACGCGCAGTCTGCCGGCTGATGGCCCTGACAACACTCGGATGGCAATGTCCTGCTACCGGCACGTTGTTGTACGCGTCTAGATAGGATTCGCCGTCCGGTCCATACAACCAGACTCCGCTGCTCCTCTCCACCCTTACGGGGTCCTCATAGAATATCGTCGAATGCTTTCCCAACAGCCTGTGTCGCCGCTCAATCGCTGCATTGATCGAGAACAACCGTTCGCCTGCCGGATAGGCACAGGCGCGGCGCACGGTTCTCCGGATTCGGTCTTCCCCCAAACTCATCAGATCATCCATAAATTTCCATAACGGTTCGTCGGAATGGGTGTCTGAAGGGACTACTCCAGGTGTCAGCGCCCTGCGCGCTGCCAGGATCGTGATATTTGCCGCGTAGCGAGCCAGCATCAGGGGATAGAGCATTTCGAGTTCGGCTTCCTCGAGCGGCAGGACTTCATCGTAAGCTGAAACCATCGCAGCAAGGCAGGCTTCAATATTCTCGTACCCGACGCAGTCAAGGTCTGCCGCGATCGCAAGCTCAGCCACGAGCGGACCAAATATCATATCCCCGAAATCAAGTATCCCGGTGACCCTTACTGGATCAGCGGCGTCAAAAAGAATGTTATCGGCGTGAATATCAGCGTGTATCACCTGGTGGCGCAGCGGCTTCAGGCGCGGCATCACTTCATCTGCCATGCGGTCGAGTGCTTTTTCAACATTCAAGCGCGCAGTGCGATCTGCGATGTGTTTGGTAAACGGCCGGAGGTCCGGGCTGCGCAGCACATCCCAGACGAGTTCGTGTCGAGAAGAGGGATGGAAAAAGCCGCGCAGCGCCTTGTCCAGGCGCCCGAGCAGCATACCCAACGAGCGCCAGCTGCTTTCAGGACGCAGTTCACCAAAATATGTCCGCCCGCCCAGGAACGTTAGGCTTCTCACGATATGCTGCACACCTCGTTTATCGGCAACAGTTGTGTATGCCCGGCCGTCCAAAGTGCGGCGGATACGTGGAACTGGCAATGCCGGATCTACAGCTTCCAGGTGCAGAAGTGCCTTTATCTGGAAATCGACGACTTCCGGATCCTCTTCGGCATTGGAAAACTTCAAGACGAAATGTCTGTCGCCAGCTTCATAGAAACGAAAATTCTGATCTCGCTCACCGGAAAGCGGCGAAAATTCGCCCGTGAACCCAAATAACTCCGACCCGATCCGGCGAACTTCTTTGATCGTAAATTTTGGAAGTTCCGTTTCCAGAAACTTAACCTCATTGACCATCTTTTTTCCTCTCCATTATCCGATTTTCCTCTCGGTGAACTTGTTGAACATTTTAACGGCGATGGTGGTGATCCGCGAAGGGAATGTCTCGCGATTGGTTGAGATTTATTCAAATTTCGGATATGCTATGGAAACAGGGGTAATTTATTGCACATCGCCTTTTCCTGTTCTCATCTAATTGAATCTGTGTGGATCAACCGGTTTCCGCTGCGGAAAACTCTGCAGTTCTTTGCAAAAGGGAGGATGCGATGGAAAACACGAATAATAGATCAGAAAACCAAATAATGACCGCGGCAGGCTTGTTTTTATCGCTCGTCGCCCCCACCGTGATCACGCTTTTAATCAGACCATATTACCTGAGCCCTGCCCTGGAGGCAAACGAACAGATATTGGTAGGGAACGGACTTGTCTGGTTGACAGTACTGCTTGTGCTGCTCATCGTCCGGTTCGGCGAGCGCCTTCCGCTCAAATCGATCGGATGGGAAAAAATTTCGAGGAAATGGGTGTGGGCAGCGATAGGCATCGGCATCGGTTTAATGCTACTCTCTGGCCTGATACAGATCATCGCAGGCGCATTTATCCAACAACCAGAGTCCGGAACGCTTGAATCGGTCACCACGAATCTCCATTGGTGGGTTCTCCTGTATTCCGTGATTTCAACCAGTTTTACAGAGGAGATATTGTTCCGCGGTTTTATATTGGAACGCTTAATCAGCCTGACGAGGAATCCCTGGCTGAGCGCTGTGATAAGCATGACGGCTTTCGTGTTCGCTCACCTGGGACAATGGAATATCGTCCATGTGATTATCGTCGTAATACCGTTTGGAGCGATCATGACTGCCCTGTATCTTTGGAAACGAAACTTGCCTTTCGTTATCATCATTCACACGCTGATTGATCTCCCGCTGGTCTTCCTGGCGTCAGGATAATCCTGCAGGAGCATGTGCTTTGTCAGGCGCCATCCCGGACCACGCGGCAATTTTCGATATTAAAGGTCACTTCCCCGAGATTAAGCGAGGTCCTGTTCACGAAACTTTGTGCGAATGACATGAAGCGGTAAACATCCGCAAAATTTGTAGCCAGACCCACAGATACCCGGATTGCGCCGGCGCTCTTGTTGCCGCGCGTCTGGATCAGTTCGAGGAAGCGCGGCAGGTTAATGGTCTCACTTTCTTTCAAGCCTTCCTTCATGTCCTCCTCGGTCAGGCCTTCGGCGATTTCGCCGGCCCCTGGATTGCAGAAACAGCCGGTGCGCAGGGAAATATTTTCGCTGGTGGCCAGTTCTTCTATCCGGCGGTAATCCAGCAGATGTCCATCCGGATCGTAGAAATTCATCGTGACGGTTCCTCCGCGCTGGTCCGTGTTCGCAGGCCCATACAGGCGAACCATCGGTTTGCCGTTGGAATGTTTCAAAGCCATCAGCTCCTCGATCACCCAACCAGTCAGCGACTTAACCCGTTCAGAAATAACATCAAGCCCAATTTTTTCGAGGTGCTGCAAGCCAATTTTGACGCCAGGAATGCCCAGATAATTTATGGTGCCGTCTTCAAATGCGGCCTCGCCTGACGACAAAATATGCGCTCCGGCCTGCACGCTCGCAAAATTGACCGTCCCTCCAGCGAACCACGGCCTGTGCAGCCTGTTGTATGCTTCTCTGCGAACCATCAGCGCACCGATACCGGTCGGGTAGCCGAACATTTTATAAAAGGACATCACGACAAAGTCTGGCTTGACGATGCTCAGGTCCAGGCGGCTTGTCGGGACAAAAGCTGCCGCGTCAAGCAAAATGCTCCAGCCGTAATTCCGGGCAAGATCCACCAGTTCTAGAGGATGCTTTACACCGGAGAAATTTGATTGGGCGGGGAAAGCAAACAGGTTGTGTGCTGTTCTGTCTGCTTTTTCCAGTTCACGTGTCAGTTGCGGTATGTCTATGCGCAAGGACGGTGTCGTTAGCGGGATATAGATGACTTTTGCATCGCGCGATTTCGCAAACTCTCGGATACCGTTGACGGAGTTGTGGTTGTCAAACGTCAGTAAATAACGGCTTGCTGCGCTGAAAGGGAATGATTCACCAACCAGCTTGAGGCCGCCGCTCGCATTCTGGGTAAAAATAATGACATATTCATCGTTTACAATGTTGAAATATTGCCGAACATAAGCACGCGCATCTTCTACGAGGTCGGTCATTGCGAGGGAGGTCGGGTTTATGGAATGGGGGTTTCCGAGCACACGCTCGCGCAGCATTTCGAAATGGGCAGCCAATTGCGACTCGGCGTATAGACCACCGCCTGTGTAGTCGAGGTAGGTCTGTTTCTGCTTGTCCAAACGACCGTATTCGGTCTTGCGCAGTTCGTCCAGAACAACGGTCGCTTCATAACCAGGGTATCTTTTTCTGAATTCGCTGTAGCTCACTTCGAATTTTGTAGGGGTGTACATTGCGAGAATATCTGCCTGCGGAACTTGCATCATCGTCTCCTTTTGATCTTGGAGAATTTTCAGTGCTCTCGAACCGAAATTTATTTCTCATAAAAATATACCCGATAAGGAATTTTTTGTGTAAAACGGAGCGAGTTTGTGATTTGCATCCCTGTTCGGGGCGCCGGATCAGCCATCGCGAGTTACAATATTCGCGCCACCAATAAGGGGAGGATTTAGAAGGAGAAAACCATGAAAATCGTTACTGATTCAGCAGCTGATCTTACACCGGAGGATATCCGTGAATATGAGATCACCGTAGCACCACTCTTTATCAATTTCCCTGAGGGGGAAGTCCGCGCGGACGAAATGACGCCCGATCAGTTCTATTCGCGGCTTGAGGCCATGCAACCTGATACGCCCAAGACCGCACAACCCAGCCCGGAGATCTTTTCAAAGCTCTATGAAAAACTCATCGAAGGCGGCCAGGACGTGCTCTCCATCCATATTTCTTCCGGCCTGAGCGGGACGTTCAATTCTGCTCGCATTGGCGCGGAAAAATTTAATGAAAAGGCGATCCACGTGATTGACAGTATGACACTCTCCGGAGGGCAGCGTTTTCAGATCGTCGCGGCAGCAAAAGCAGTAAAAGCGGGCTGGCCCGCCGAGAAAATCAAGGAGCAACTTGAGAAGATCCGCACAGCGACTGAAGTCGTTTATACCTTAGAAACTTTGGACTACCTGGCACGCGGCGGCAGGATCGGCCGTGTGCAGGCCCTGGCGAGTTCACTCTTGAACATCAAACCCATCATTCAGGTTTCTAAAGAGGACGGCAAATACAGCACGGTCGGTAAATCGCGTACGATCAAACGCGCAATCGCAGACATGGTTGCCCATATCGTAGAGCTTTATAAAGACCAGTCATCATTATGGGTGTCTGTTGTGCATGGTCAATTTGAAGATAAAGCGATGATGCTCGCTGAGATGCTGCAGAATAGTCTCCAGGTCGGTAAACTTGAGATTTTGCGGATCTCGCCCGTCCTCGGCGTGCATACCGGTCCCGGAATCGTCGGCGTAACAATCGTTCCGCTGCGCCTCATCGAAGAAATCCAATAATCCTGGCATCACGCGTTCGGCTAGACATAGATCCACCAACCGGATAATCACGAAGGTGAACTTCTATGTCTAGCTGAATTATTTTACGACTTAACAATAGGAAACCACTCTACGGAATCGACTTGACAGGGGCTCCATTAGCATTAGTATTTGATCCGTGAAACCTGACAGGTATTTTGTCCAGATAACAACAGCTAATTTGATCGCCCGGTCTGCTTACCAGATGGGCAAGACCCCTCTCCTGCCTTTATTCGCCGCCAGTCTCGGCGCTAGCGATGTTTTGCTGGGCGTCATCGTCTCGGTCTCGACTCTCACCGGGATGGTCTTCAAACCTTTCATCGGCGCCCTCTCCGACCGCTGGGGTCGGCGCATCTGGCTGATGGTCGGGACCGCGTTCTTCGCGCTCATGCCGTTCACCTACTGGTTTGTCCACACGCCTGCCCAACTCTTCTCTATCAGGATTATTCATGGCATCGCCACTGCTATATATGGACCGGTGACGCTGGCATATATCACCGAACGTTGGCCCACGCAAAGGGCAGAACGACTCGGCTGGTTCGATTCCGCACGGACGGCCGGTTATATTTTAGGCCCGGCGACTGCCGGTTGGCTCTTGCTTTCACTCGAACCGGCAGTTATTTTTACACTCATCGGCGCGATCAGCTGCGTCGTTTTCATTCCGGTCCTCTCGCTCCCGGAATCGCTGGCGACGGAAAGGGCCATCATTAATGTCCCGATTTTTTCCGCAATCACTAACGGATTAAAAATAAGCAGCCATACATCTGCAGTCTGGCTGTCCGGCAGCCTGGAGGCAATCACATACATAGCAACTTACGCGATGAAAGCATTTCTGCCGCTTCACGCACTTGCACAAGGTACGAACGTGGCTGTCATTGGCCTGTTTTTCGGCGTGCAGGAAGGCGTTACCCTCGTTTTGAAGCCTGCATGTGGCAAATTAGGCGATCGTATAGGAATGCGGCTTTCAATCGCGCTGGGGATGCTGGTAATGGGCGTCACGTTCATTTTCTTGCCTGTAACAACTGCCACCAGCCACATGATCATTATTGCTGGATTGATTGGTGCTGCACAGGCCATGATCTTTCCTTCGACGACAGCCCTGGTTGCAGAGCAAATCCATGGGCGAAATCTTGGTGCGGGGATGGGCCTACTCGGTACAATGCGTAATGCCGGCAAGGTGATCGGGCCGATCCTGGGCGGGTTGCTCATCAACCGTTTTGAATTTACGGCGACGTTCGGCCTCCTCGGCCTGATTATGCTCACAGGCGCACTAGCAATTGAATCGGAAAGGACGATCAGGCGCAGCCTGAACGCGTTTCGCAGAAAAAAACTCGATCATCCACTCGGTTGACAGCATACCGTGGAGCAAAGCACAGGGCGACAGACCCTGTAAAAAAGCGAGACTTTTAAAAAGTCTCGCTCCCGATTTTAGAGCCGGCGTCCTGGCGTCCATGGTGCGCCGGCAGCTTCAAGATCGGCCTCAAACTGTGCCAGGTCCTGCACGAGGTATTCCCGAAGTTCTGCCTGGAACGCCCCGAAGTCGTCGGCCACAACAGCAATGGCAGACTTTTGCGTTTTCGTCGGCAGCTGGGTGGTATCCCAGTGGATCCAGGCCACTCGTCCCAACCGCATCTGCAGCGACAGCTCGACCGGTTCTGCTTTCTCTTTACGGACCGAATCTCCGGATAGATTTTCCGAAAGTTCTTCCAATCGTGTGGATAGCTGATCCAGCCGTTCGAAGTAGGACAATTCAGTCGCCGGCGTCTCCAGCAAAGCCGCGCGGATGTGGTTCAGCCGGTCTCGGGCCCGTTCAATCTCTTTTGCGAATCCGCCCATCTTTCGGGACATTTCGGCGACTTCTGCCTGGAATCGGGTCACCTGGTCAAATTCAGTCCCGTCTGATGCGGCAGGCAAAGGTCTGACATTGAATTCCTGCGGTCCAGACAGCTTTTCGGTCCCCCTCGAGGAAACCAGTACCAGTTCAACGCTGTATTTCCCGGGATTCGCCAGCGGTCCCTTCGGTTGGTCGCTCCACGGGCTGATAAAATCCGGTTTTTCCAGGTTGATCGGGTCAGGAACAGAAAGCCGCAGGTCCCAGCTCGTCCTGTGGAGGCCTTTCTTAGCAACCCCGGACAGTCTCCTGACAGGGTTGCCGCCCGCATCGCGTACGACGAGAAGCACCTGCGGTTCACTCTCGCGCGCTTCCGCCTTCAGGGTGTCCCAGCCAGGGAACGGAATATCTTTTCCGTCCTTGCGAAGTTCTTTTTCTTTTTCGCGCCTGGCGGTTTTTGCTGACTGTAAATCTTCCCCGATGTGGTACGTGAACGTCGCGCCGAACGGCGGGTTCTCACGTCTGAAAGCTGAACTCCCTAATGTAGGTTGGCCGGGAGACTGCATCGGCTGATATGGGATATACCACCAGGCATCCCGGACAGGAAAAAGCTTACCCTTTTCTTCCAGTATTGCCGGTGTAATTTCCCTTAAAGCACTGTAATCATCGAGAATGTAGAAACCGCGTCCGAAGCTCGCACCAACCAGGTCGTTATCACGCCGGTGGAGCTTGATTTCTCGGAACGAGATCGTCGGCGCACCACCGGTAAACCTGTACCAGTTCTCGCCCCTGTTCGGACTGAAATAGATGCCGAATTCCGTCCCGGCAAACAGCAGATCGGCGTTCATGTGATCCTGCTCCAGAGCCCAAACCGTGGTCCCGTCCGGTAAATCGCCCCTGATCGATTTCCACGAGCGGCCCCTGTCTGTGCTCATGAAGATATGTGGGCTGTAATCACCGTTCTTATGTGCATCGGCTGCTACGAAAACCGTTTTCGGATCATGCTGGGAGGCTTCGACATCATTGATGAAGGCGTCTTTCGGCACTCCGGACAGCGTAGCCGCTTTGCGCCATTTCGCTCCTCCGTTTTCTGTTACCTGTATCAGGCCATCGTCCGTGCCGATGTAGATCACACCTTCAGAAACCGGTGATTCTGAAATATGGGTAATTGTGCTGTAGACGGACATTGCGTCATGGTCATACAGGTCGTCCACACTCCAGACACGGCCCTGCAATTTCATTTCATACCGGTTTAAGTTGCGTGTCAGGTCCCCGCTGATTGCTGTCCATGAATCACCCCGGTCTTCGCTGCGCCAGAGGCGCTGCGAACCGACATAAACTCGCGCTGAGTTGTGCGGGCTGATCATGATCGGTGTGTCCCAGTTCCAGCGCTCCGGAGGCTCTCCCGGCGCCGGTTGAGGCTTTATGTCCTGTAATTCCATGGTGCGCCGGTCATAACGCATGACATTTCCGTTTTGCCATTCCAGATAAAATGTCTGCGGGTCAACGGGATCAAAGGCGACGTGATAACCGTCAGCGCCGAGCGGCACATACCAGTCCTGGTTGCGGACACCGTCCCGGTTTAGCGTCCGCGAAGGCCCGAACAGGGTGCCAAGATCCTGTGCCCCACCGAGAACGTTGAAAAACGGTAGAGAATTGTCCAGCGCCACCCGGTAAAATTGAGAAATGGGGAGATTTGGAAAATGCCGCCAGGAAACGCCCTCGTCAAATGATTCATATAGACCGGCGTCTGTCCCGACCAGCAGATGGTCACCGTCATCCGGATCAATCCAGAGTGCGTGGTTGTCGGAGTGCTTCTCTTTCCCGGTCTCAGTATTTGTAAAGGTCTTACCGCCGTCGCGCGTCACGTGGACGAATACGTCCATCTGGTAGACGCGCAGCGGATCTGTCGGCGAGGCCTCGATTTCCTGGTAGTAATGCGGTCCCGTGCCGCCGGAGATGTACTCATTCCGGCGCTCCCAGCTTTCCCCCTGGTTCGCCGATCGGTAAAAACCGCGTTCTTCTTTGTCCGCCTCGATGGTCGCATATACAAGACTCGGATCAGCCGGGGTCACTGCCAGCCCGATTTTACCCATGTCGCCTTTCGGCAAACCCTCGGATATTTTTCTCCAGGTCTCCCCACCATCGATCTATTTATGGATCCCGGATCCAGGTCCGCCGGCGATGAATGCCGCAACAGAGCGCCTGCGTTGGTAAGATGCGGCGATCAGGACATCTGGATTATCCGGGGCAAAAACGACGCTCGTGACACCAGTGTCCGCATCAATTTCGAGGACGGCGCGCCAGGTCTCGCCGCCGTCCATCGTTTTATAAAGACCACGTTCCCCCCCGGCAGACCAGAGTGCGCCTTCGGCTGCCACAAATACGGTCTTGCTGTCCCGTGGATCTACCAGTATTTTGCCGATATGCTCGGACGTCTTTAACCCCTTTTGTTCCCAGGTCCTGCCGCCGTCGAGGCTTTTGTAGATGCCGTCACCC
>JBFGQG010000058.1:0-12676 GCA_041564295.1 Anaerolineales bacterium
GGCAAATCGCCAGGGTTGGCGGTTGTGCGCAGACGGCGCAAAACGCGCCGTATCAAGGATCCGGTGAACGACATCCTCCGGGACAGGCTCAGCCTGAAACTGCCGGACGGAGCGCCGGGTTTTCAAGAAATGATGCAGGTTGTTGGGGTCGTGACTGCTGTCCCTGGTGGACATCGTGAATGATTCCAGAATTACCAATCGTACGAATAAATTTTGTCCGGCAGTATTCTATAAGTGATGCGCACATCACCTGGCTTGATATTGAAACGAGGCCTGCCGGTGTATACCTCCGAAAGACGGTGGATCAGGCTTTCGTCTTCAAAGCGGTCGACCACCTCTCCACGCAGGTGGAGGTATCGGTACGGCGAGCCTGGGTCCGCGATAAGCAGGCTGACCCGGCCGCGCGCACGCATATTCCTGTCCTTGACTCGACCTTCGACAGTGTTGATCAGGATACAGCCATTTTCCTGGGCAAACCAGACGGGTGTGACCTGTGGAGACAGGTCGTCCATTGTCGTCGCTAAATACGCAACAGCTTTTGTTTCAGGAGATAAGAGATAACGGAATTTTTCGGGGATATTTTTCATGATTTATGTCCGGATGCCAACCCGGATCGACATTATACCTCGTCAGACCCTTCGGAGAGCTTAACGAAACATATCGGTTTCGCGCGAACGCAGGATTTCTTTCATGGCGCTTTCCCTCAACGGATATGGGAAGCCCCGCACGTGTATTACCGGCGTGCCTTCATTGACCTGCCCCATAATCAGGGATGCGGCTGCTGCAAGTTCATCGGCCGCTCCGATGAACGTTACAAGCATCTCGCGCCCGAACAGGTCGGCTGTGCCGCGCATATCCACAAGGCCGGGAACACCGCTGATCCCGATCGTCATTCCTACTGTGCCGTTTCGCCAGGCGCGGCCGTGAGAATCGATCACGAGGACGCCGAGCTGTACCCCGGCCGCGTTTTCAATGGCTGCTCGAATCGAACCTGCGGATGCGTCAGGGTCGGTCGGGAGGAGCAGCACCCAGTCCTCGCTGCCCTTGACGTTTGAATGATCGATCCCCGCATTCGCACACACAAAGCCGAGTTTGTGTTCAACGATGATTAGACCCGGTCGTGATCGCAGGATTTCGTTGCTCTCATCGAGGATGAGCTGTACGAGATGGGGGTCTTTCTCTGTCTGTGCTGCGAGAGAACGGGCAGCATCAGAAACGGCTACATCCGGCAGGTAAACCAGGCGGTTTTCGGCTTTCGATACGATTTTTTGGGCAAGTACGAGTACATCGCCATCTTCCAGGTGGATACCACCGGATTCGAGCGACTTCAATATCAGGCCGGCCAGGTCGTCGCCTGGCTGCACCATCGGAATACCCGTCAGGGGGGTGAGGGAGAGCATGCGATTCAGCGACCCAGCGAGTCAGGAACAGGTTAGATGCCGGTAACCTGGATGCTGGCAGTCTTGACCTTGTAATGCTTATTAAGGCTGATCAGGAGCGCCGGAAGGCCTTCTACGACCAGGGCGTTGTCGAGATGGCCTGCGTAGAATGCACGCATATCGCAACCCTCGATCAAGCGCATGACGTCCTCGGCCGCTGGTATGTCGTCCGCGCAGACGAGGACGTCGAAATACAGCTGCTGGCCGAGGTTTTTCTGGAGAGCGTGGGCAGGGACGGTCTGCAGCGCTGCAACGACACGGACGCCGGGGCCGAGGATATCCTGCGCGATACGGCCTGCCGAAGGTGATTCGGGCGGACGCGGGTCGCGGAAGTCAACACGTGCTGTTGCATCTACGAGGATCTTGCCCTGGAGAGCGTCAGCGAGGCTGTTTAATGCCGGTTGGTGCGCGGAATATTGAACCGTGAGCACCGAGATATCAGCGCGGCGGGCTGCATCGGCGTTTTCAAAACCAGTGACTACAGTTTTACCGAGTTTCTCATTGAGCGTCTGAGCCGTAGCTTCTGCCTTTTCCGCCTGTCGAGAGCCGATCAAGATTCTATAGCCGTTGTATGCCCAACGGAGGGCAAGACCGGGGCCTTCTTTCCCGGTGCCGCCGAGGATTGCGATGGTGGGTTTTGTCATGGGAAGGTTTTCCTTCTATTTTGCACAGACATGCCATGTCTCAATAAAATTCTATCACGGCGACCAGTCTGCAAAGCCGTTTCCTTCAAAGTCGAAGACGGGCCATCGACCGGAACCGTCCGCTGAAGCGATCATCAGCCGCAGCCCGCCGTTATGGTGGCTGAACGCCAGGGCACGCGAATCGGGCGACCAGCAGATATCAGAGATTTCGCCTTTTAAACTGACAAGAACAACGGCCTCTCCGGCCTCTGCATCTACAAGCCAGATTTTAGCTTTGTCGCTTATGGATGAGATATAGGCTATATATTTCCCATCCGGGGACCATGTGGTTTCCCTCGCAATAAGAGCGTCACCGGTTGCGAAGATAAGCCTCTCGCCGCTGCCGTCAACATTAACTTCCCACAAACCACCCGGTCCACCTGGCGTATCATCAGTTGCGAAGATCCCGTATCGGAAGAAGGCTATCCGGCTGCCATCCGGCGACCAGGCAGGATGGCTGTCCTCCCAAAAATATTCATCGTTAGGAGTAAGGTTCACCAACCCACCCGCGTCAGAATCCATCAACCAGATGTTGTCCGACGCTTTCCCACCAGGCGCGCGATCAGAAACGAAAACTATCCGGGTCCCGTCCGGTGAATACGCGGGGAAAGCATCCCAAACTGGTGAATCAACCGTCAGGTTGGTCAGCTGACCGCTGTACATGTCTACCCGGTACACATCCTGTTCTGTGCCATTTTCCTGGGGACTGTCGAAAACTGCGTATTGTCCGTCCGCAGACCACGAGAAAGTCATGAGATTGCCATAAAAACCGGGGCGGACAAGGACAATCTCACCGGTATCCGTATCGAAGCGCATCAGATCAGCGACCCCGGATTGCGGGTCAATTGAAAGGTAAGCCAGGTGCTTGCCGTCTGAAGACCATACCGGGTCAACATTCAGCCGGTCGTCACCCGTGATGGTGATCCAATCGAGATTGGCCATATTGACGATGACGATGAAGGCTCCATTCGCTGTCATCCCGGTCAAGGCTATCAGGCCGGGATAAGGTCCGAGGGTTGGAGATGGTATGGCCGTCGGGCGTAACGAACCAGCAGCAGGCGGCGTGTCCGTCACGGTTGGTTGAACTTCCGTTGGGAGCGCCGTATTAGTGGATGTCGAGGTTGCGGCAGGTGTTACTGTTACCGGTGACGGTATTGTTGGTGTTGATTCAGCCAACGGCGGCCTGCAGGCTGAAAGCAATGCCATGAGCACGACCAGGAAAAGTTGTTTTATTATCCCCATGATTTTTCTTAAAAATTTCAGGTAAGGTACCGTGCGTACCGGTCCCAGACCTTCGGAGCAGTTTCGCGTGCCTCTGCGGCAATCTTCTCTTCATCCACTGTGGTTAATTCTCGCTCATGCATCAGCACCTGACCCGCGCAAATCGTCGTCGTGACCATGCGCTCGTGGAATCCAAAGATCAACTGCCACGGGAAGTTGCCCGGCGTCATCGGTGTGTGCGGGTGGTAATCAACGAAAATCAAGTCCGCATGAGCGCCTTCTGCAAGTACGCCCAATGCCGCTCCCGGAAAAAAGCGCCCGGCGAGCGCAGCGTTGTTAATAGTCAGCATATGGAAGACCTGGTCGCCGGGCATCTTGCGCGGGTCACGATGGGCCAGCTTCTGGAGCATGTACGCAAAGCGCGCTTCTTCCCACATGGCATGCGGAAAGCCGTCTGTGCCAAGGCATACGCGCACTCCTGCCCGCAGCATTGCTTCGACCTGCGCCGCGCCGACTCCGTTATTCATGTTCGAACGCGGTTGGTGTGAAAGCCATGTCCCGGTTTCTGCCAGGCGGATGATTTCCGCTGCATCCAGGTGCACTCCATGAGCGACGATCGTCTCCGGGCCTAAAATTCCGTGCCGCTCCAGTCGGTCCACGACGCGTTCGCCCGTACGCGCCAGGCTGTCGTATTCATCTGCTTCATGCTCGGCGACGTGCACGTGGAAACCGACCCCTTCCGGGGCAGCATCCCTGCAGGCCGCAAGGGTTTCTTCGGACAGGGTCAGGCTGGCATGAAGCCCGAATGTTGCAGCGACTCTCGACGCCTCTTCCGGTCTCCCAAATCTTTTGATCGCCCGAACGTTCTCGGCGATGCCCTCTTTCGCCTTGCCTTCCCCGTCCCGATCGGTCACTTCATAACAAAGCACAGCCCTTGTCCCGGCATCCTCAACAGCCTGGGCGATTAAATCCAGCGATCCGGAAACCACATTCGGAGAAGCGTGGTGATCGATTAATGTCGTTGTCCCGTTCTTAATCGCATCGATGAGCATCACTTCGGCTGATAACCGCACTGCTTCAGGACCAAGTGATTTGTCCAGTGGCCACCACAACCGTTCGAGGATTTCCGGAAAATCTTTCGGTGCAGGGCCAGGAATGCCCATGCCGCGGGCAAAAGCACCGTAAAAATGAGTATGGGCGCAGATGCTCCCCGGCATGACGTACTTGCCTGCCGCATCCAGCACTTCTGTATCCTCGTACCTGGCCGCCAGGGCCTGCTGGGGTCCTATCGCCGAGATCTTCCCATTCTCGATATAAACAGCCTGGTCGGTCAAAATACGATTTTCTTCTTCCAGTGTTATCAAGGTCGCATTTTTAATCAACATGGCATTTCCTCTCTTGTGAAACAATTCCGACCGTCAGAAATTTCCGTCCAGGGCAGGTGGTGCTTTGCTCAGGAATTTTATCGCACCTTGCTCAAGTATAATTGTTCTGTCAAATTCGGTGCGCCGGTTACAAACCGGACCGATGACCAGGAACAGCCATGAATCACGTATCTACGATCCTGCGACCTCTCGGTATGGGAGAGCTCTTCGACCGGGCAATTCGCCTCTATCGCCGCAATTTTTGGCGCTTCGTCGGCGTGCTCGCCGTTATGCAGATCCCTGTGGTCGGACTGAATCTGGTGACCAATCTCCTGACATACGATGCCACTCTCGATGCTCTGCCGACGCCTGCAGAAATTGCCGGAGAGAGCAATCCGTTTGCACTTCTCGGTCCTGATTATTATTCCGGCGTCTTTATCAACCTGTTGGTAACCGTCGTTTACCTGGTCCTCGTCAGTGGAATCGCAAGCGCCGCCCTCACGCGCCTGGCCGCTGACGCTTACCTCGACACTCAGGCTCCATCCGGCTCTCTTCTGGGGGCTTATGCCGCAATCGGGGACAGGTGGGGGCCCCTCGTGCGTGCCATCGCAGTCTACATCCTCCTGATCCTCGCAGGGCTTATCTGGACACTCATCCCCTGCATCGGCTGGTTCACCGGCCCGGGAATGCTGGTCGTGATGGCCGGGATGGTGCTCCCACTCGTTGCACCCGTAGTCGTGCTCGAAAATCATGGGGCGCGTGAGTCCATCCGCCGGAGCTGGGAACTCGTACGGAGACGATTCTGGTGGGTGTTCGGCTTCATGGTACTTCTATACCTATTTAACTGGGTGGTTGTCGGAGGCCCCAGCCTGCTCACAGGTTTCGCCCTGGGCTTCGTTCTCCCGGAACAACTCGCGTCAGACAACCCGGAACTCCTGAACAACATCCAGGTGACCGTTCAGGCGGTAGTCAACATGGTGTTCAACCTGCTCTACCTGCCGCTGCAGCTTTCTTGTCTGACCCTGCTATATTTCGACCTGCGTGTCCGCCAGGAAGGTCTCGACCTCGCACTTGCTGCTTCGACTGGCACCGGATTCGCCAAACCTATTCGAGATAAGGTCGCCGAGTCTGCACCGTCACCCCAGGGACCGCTCTTCCAGGGAAGAGAATGGACGTATTTTGCGGCGTTGACTGGCTCGATCCTCGGGCTTTATCTTCTGGTGGTCTTTGGATTAACGTTCATCATTCTGGCTGCTTCCGGATTGTGAGTGTACGAGTTCAACCAATGAGGATCAAGTGGATCATACTTGCGGTATTGGTGTACCTCTTCACAGGTCGGGCACTCGCAGACTCGAGCACGGTCACCGTCGAAACTTATTGGGATACGCTTAAAGCCCTCCATGCACGGCTCCAGGCAAGCGAAGCTCCGTCAGAAGCGGAAATTTCTGAATTTGCCGACCGATTATCCGAAATTCATTACATTGAACTCGAATCCGGGGACATCATCCCTGTTGACCATAGCTACCTGGCAGGGCTCCTGCAGGCTGGCACACCCGGAACGGAACTGGCCATTCGCATTCTAGGAATGACCTTGAGCGAACGAGAGCTTGCGCACCAACAGGTTTTTTCACCGGCTTCAACCGTACTGCTGGATGAAATCCTGAAAAGACCTGAATTTCAATGGCAGGAAAGCAACACCAACCCATTCTACGAGCTCTGGCAGCGCGGTATCAACTGGTTCTTGCGGCTGCTGACAAGACTGTTCCCGGATACTGGTAATGCCGGTCAGCTGCTCGATGCAGCTATTATTGTTGTTTTCGGTCTCATCCTGGTGGGTATATTCTGGTACATCTACCGGAGTTTCCTTCGCAACATAGTCTCAGGAGGAGAGACGCAGATGTTCAGCGGACCGGAAACGAAGCTTTCATCCGAGCAGGCGATGGCCAGAGCAAATGCACTTTCGAACGAAGGCGACCAACGCACGGCGGTCCGCTATCTCTACCTTTCCGCCTTGCGTGCGCTAGAAGAACGCGGCGCTCTACGAGCGGACCGGAGCAGGACAAACCGGGAAGTTCTCGAGGAACTTTCAGGTTTTCCTGAGTTGGCCGGCCCGTTTGAATCGATCACCTCCATCTTCGATCGGGTCTGGTACGGGTACCATCCGATAGAAAGGAATGTTTTTAAAGAATACGCTGACCAGGTAAAAGGTCTCAATAAAATCCGGGAGGCGGTCGAATGAAATCCATCCGCCGTCCGCGCGATTTCGTGGCGATTGTGTTCTTGCTCGTTGCTTTAGCCGGGCTGACAAACACCGCCGCTTTACAAGAGACCCGACCTGCTCAAACGATCCCGCTGGACAGCACCTCCTCTGCCCCGGATGGCGCTCGCGGGCTTTTCCTATGGCTCGAGGAACTCGGCTTTCGGCCGGACAACAGCACCGGACGAACGTTCGCGATCCCGGAAGGAGCTGCAGCCGTCTTCCTCCTCGAACCTGGTTTCACATCTCCGGTCACGGATAATGACGTCGACCATCTCCGGGAATGGGTTGCAGCCGGAGGCACGCTGGTGTACGCATCGGACAATCCGGGGTTCAACCCGCTGGCGGAGCAGTTCGGTTTCGAAACGTTTTATCTCCAACAACCAGTGCAAAACCTGGCGCCGGCGCTGCCCCTTTTCACCAATCCGCCTTTGACGGAACTACTGCCGATGACCGCCGATGCCTATTTCAAACCGCTCGACGCAGATTTTATCCCGCTGGTCGCAATTCCGGAGGGTCCGGTGGTTGTCGCTTCACCGATCGGCGACGGGTGGGTGATTTTGAGCGCAGGGACCGATATGTTTTCCAACCTGGGTCTGAAATCAGCCGGAAGCGCGGAATTCATATTGAATCTTGTCGGAAATGTGCCGGAAGGCGCTCATATCTGGTTTGATGAATGGCACCACGGAAAACGCGAACAGGTCCTGGAACCGGGCGGTCCCGGCGCCTGGCTGCGCACAACGCCCTCCGGCCGTTCAGCGCTTTTCACAGCCCTGGTGGTTTTTGCCTGGATCGCTATTTCGGGACGGCCATTCGGTCGCCCCGTACCGGTGAAGAGAGAACGTTCACGCCGCGCGCCGCTGGAATTTGTCTCTGCGATCGCCAACCTGAATATGCTTGCCGGCAATCGCGCCGACCTGCTCGCGCACTACCACCTCGCCTACAAGCGCCGTCTGGCCAGGCGCTACCGCATTGACGTCGCCCAGGCAGACGAAGCGTTCCTGGCAACGCTCGAAAAAGCGGCGCCCGAACTGCCCATAGATAAAATCGCCCAGCGACTCAAAGGGCTTTCCGAAACAAATATTTCAGAAGCTGA
Organism: Anaerolineales bacterium; assembly: GCA_041564295.1. Lineage (GTDB taxonomy): Bacteria > Chloroflexota > Anaerolineae > Anaerolineales > JABWBV01 > DATDOR01. Next base: position 8,061 of record JBFGQG010000058.1, read on the forward strand.
GATGATTCAGCGAATCAGCGAGTCTTTGAGTCAACCCATCAGCGAGTCAGCGAGACAAAGTAATAGACGCTGACTCGCTGATGGGTTGACTCGCTGGCTCCTTAGAGGTGCAATGAAACCAACCGATCTCCAGTCAATTTTTGAAAACATGCGCTCTGAGGCCGATAAGACGATCGTCGGGCTTGAAACGCCGTTCGAATATCTCGTGGTCGCTCTATTCAGCGGGGGTCATGCACTGCTGGAAGGTGTGCCCGGCACGGCGAAGACGCTCATGGCGAAAACCCTGGCTCGCCTGGTCGACGCGAGATTCAGCCGCATCCAGTTCACTCCGGACCTGATGCCCTCAGATATCCTCGGCACCAGTGTATTTGATCTCAAAGAGGGCAGTTTCCGACTGAAGCAAGGTCCGATTTTTACTCAAATTTGTCTTGCAGATGAAATCAACCGCGCACCGGCAAAGACCCAGTCCGCGCTCTTGGAGGCCATGGAGGAGCGCCAGATCAATCTCGAAGGGCAGCGGTTTGCATTGGATTCGCCGTTCATGGTCATAGCGACCCAGAACCCGATCGAATACGAGGGCACGTACCCGCTTCCTGAAGCCCAGCTCGACCGCTTCATGTTCAAGGTCATCGTACCGTATTCAGATCAGGCGACCGAGATCGAAGTCCTCCGCCGCTACCATGCAGGCTTTGACCCGCATGATCTTGACGCGGCCGGACTGCGCAGGGTCGTAAAAGCAGGCGAGTTTGACTCGATCAGGAAGGCTATCAACGCTGTGACCGTCGAAGAAGGCGTGCTGGCATACATTGCGCAGATCGTGAAGGCCAGCCGTAGTTCAGCAGATGTCGTTCTCGGCGCCAGTTTACGGGCCGCGACGCACGTACTGCTCGCTTCGAAAACCTATGCTGCAATGAATGGACGGGACTTCGTCAATCCCGACGACGTCAAACATGTCGTTCCGCCGGTCTTCCGCCACCGCTTGCTGTTGAAACCGGAGGCAGAAATCGAAGGCCTGGACGCGGATGCGGTTACCTCGCGCATCCTCAGCCGGGTAGAGGTTCCACGGTAAACATGCTCACAATCCGTGCGCTCCTGGCCTTACTCATGGCAGCGCCTCTCATCGCTGCAGCGACCTGGTTCCCTCTGCTTGAATGGATCGCCGGAGTCTATACAGCCGGTGTAGTCCTCCTGTTTGCCCTGGATTGGCGGCTGGCGAAAGGAAAAGACCGATTCGTCGTCACTCGCATCCACGATAATCGTCTCAGCCTCGGCGCGGGTAACCCAATACGGATCATCGTCGATAACCTCGATGCCTTGCCTGCTTATTTTTCCGTTCGGGATGAAACGCCCGATGAGTTTGAAACTGAAAAATGGGTCTTGCAGGGGGAAGCGCCTGCCGGTGAAAGCTGGGAAGGCCAGTACTCCGTCCAGCCGCTGCGGCGCGGCGATTATCGCTTCGGAAACCTGCATATTCGCTGGCTAGGCCCGTTGAAATTGGTGGTCCGCCAGGCGGCCGTGCCGGCCGAGCGCTCCGTCAAAGTGTATCCGAACCTGCTTGACATTCGCCGGTACGACCTGATGTTGAAACAAAACCGTCTCCAGGAAATGGGACTGCGGCATACGCGCATGTTCGGTGAAGGCACGGAATACGAGCGCCTGCGGGAATATTTGCAGGACGATGATTACCGGCGGATCAATTGGAAAGCTACGGCGCGTCACAACCGGCCGATTTCGGTCGAATACCAGACCGAAAGGAGCCAGAACATCTTAATCATGCTGGATACGGGCCGGATGATGCAAAGCCCGGTAGCCCAGATCGCCAAACTGGATTACGTCATTAATGCAGCGCTCTTGCTCACATATGTGGCCACAGGCAAGGGTGACAAGGTTGGCCTGCTGTCGTTTTCGGATCGGATTGAAGCTTTCGTGTCACCCAAACAGGGGCGCGGACAGTTCTACCGCCTTTTAGAACTCCTCTACAGGACCGAGCCTCAGCGCGTCGAACCCGATTTTCGCAAGGCTTTCGCCTACCTGGGCTTGAAGCACCGCAGACGCTCGCTGGTCGTCGTTTTCACGGACCTTACTGGCGGTTCGGGCATCCAGGCGCTCGTCGATAATGTGACACGCTTGAGCCGGCAGCACTTGCCGCTGGTCGTGACGATCAGCGATCCCGACATCATCACGGCAGCGGAGCAGGTCCCCATGGATTCAACGGGCGCCTACAGGCGCGCAGCAGCTGAAAACTGGCTCGCCGATCGCCGCTTTACCCTCGGTTTGCTGCACCGTAAGGGTGTCCTTACACTCGACGTCCCTGCGAACCAGCTATCACTTTCTGTCATCAACCGGTATCTTGAGATTAAAGGGCGGACCAGGTTGTGATACCTGTCTGAACGCTTGACTGACGGTGCCCACGCAAAAACAGCTATAAGATTGCTGTATCTGACGAAATTTCACTAGGGGATGAATGAGAAATTTAGAACCTGGACCGCGGCACGATCATCCGCTCCCTCCCGGCAAACAGCAAATACGCATACAGGAACACCCCGCTGCCAAATCCGACGCCCCATTTTATACCTGCCCGGATATCTTCAGCGGGTGAGATGAAACCTTCTATCAGGCCAGCGATCACCAGAAGCGGCACTGCGCCGACGATCAAGCGGACGGATCGCTTTGCAGCTAATCCGAGGGCATCCCGCCGCCGCAGCAAACCGGGTCTCAATACTGCCCAGCCTAAGGAAAGGCCTGCGCCTCCCGCCATGATGATCACGCTCAGTTCGATCACACCATGTCCGATCACGAACGTCCAGAGATCGAAACCGAGACCATAAAATGCAGTCAGGCCCGTAATGCCCCCCAGGATCAGTCCGTTCAGCAGCATCACCCAGACTGTGAACACGCCTCCGATCACACCCAGGCCAAACGCCAGGAAGGACACCTGGATATTGTTGCGCATGATAAACGAAGATACATACGGTCGCTCCTGGATCGGGATATTCGTCCACAGCTGGCGCTCCTTAATGGTCGTCTCAAGCCTCCGCACTTCGGGCGGCAGCAGGTGGCCCGCCGCTTCCGGGTTGATGCGCACGACGAAGCCTGCCAGCAGCGCCGGCAATATGAATATGAGACCGGCTACGAGAGTGAAGGCCCAGTTTTCACGATAAGCCTGCGGAAACCCGTGGGAAACAAAACGCCAAAACCGGGAAAGGAGGAGGGGATGGCCCCGGTAAACAACAGCGTGTGCCCGGGCAACGAGCTGATTCAAAAATGTACTCACATCGCTGCCAGGAAAATCTCGCTGAGCAACTGCCAGGTCAGCGCTGGCGGCGCGGTATAACCTGCCCAGGCGGTCGATTTCATCTGGAGTCAGGCGATGGCGCTGTTTCCGGGCAACTGCAAGCAGTTCGTTCAAAGCCTGCCATGATTCGTACCTTGAACGGGAAAACTGGTCGGGATCCATGGTTTGGATTATACTCCGGGCCAAACTTTCCGACTTTTTCCCAGATTCTCCGTATAACCATTAGGCGCTATGTCCATCCACGATGAACTTCTCCAGGTTTCCACCCCAGAAAACGTCGATTTTCATTTCCCCGTCGCCGGGATCGGGTCGCGCTTCATCGCAGCTCTGGTGGACACGACTATCATCGCGGGCTTGCAGGGCCTGGTGTTGATTCTTGGTGGGATCGTTGCCGGCTATTTCGTTAATTTTTCCGATAATTCTCCGTCGTTCGAAACGCTGTCCGCCTGGGTCATCGGTGTTTTTGGACTGGTCAGTTTTATTTTTCTGTGGGGGTACTACATTTTTTTCGAGCTCGTCTGGAACGGGCAGACCCCTGGCAAACGGCTGGCAAAACTACGCGTAATTCGCGGGGACGGCGGGCCGATTGGACTGACGGAATCCATCATCCGGAACTTGATTCGTCTTGTGGACTTTCTGCCCGTCATTTACGGTCTCGGCGTTGTCGTCATGTTCGTCGACCGAAAAGCCCGCCGTCTAGGCGATCTTGCTGCCGGCACACTCGTCGTGCACGAGCAGGATTCTGCTCTCCAACCTGCCCTTCGCCAGCCCCCGGCAGAGGCCGGTCTTGAAGCGACGCCGTACGTTGTTGGCCTCGGCATCTTGCCGGTGGAACGACTATCAGCGGAGGACGTCTTATTAATTGAATCCTTTCTGAACCGGCGACGTGAGATATCCGGCAATGGTCAACTGCGCGCGCAGATCCTGGCCCACATTTTTACCCGTTTCGAGCTGCCTCGACCAGAGTTGGGACAGCAAGAGACGATCAGGCTGCTCGAGGAAATCGCCGCTGCAGCGCGCCTGGTGCAGGCGCAAGGATAATCGCGTATTCTAATCTGAAAGGGGAGACGTCTGACAGGAGATCCGTATCTATGAAAGTTAAGCTGCTGCTTCACCAGGTCCATCGTTTTTTCTTGGCGCACCAGTTTTATCCGCTTGTCGTCTCGACCGGGCTGGTATTTTTCTTTTTTGGGGTCAGGGCTTACCTTTCCGGTAGTCTGGCCTACGCTTTTTTGATCTGGAATTTATTCCTCGCCTGGCTCCCGTATGGTTTTGACCTGACCGCGAGTTATCTTTTTATGCGGACAAGGCGCGTGTGGCC
>JBFGQG010000059.1:0-12395 GCA_041564295.1 Anaerolineales bacterium
CGGGGTTTTCCGTTTTTGAACTTGGTCTGCCCTTGAATCATACCATTTTGATTTCTCTCGGGACAGGGCGCGATCCGACGACCTGCTCCTGGTGTTCGATAAAATAGGTCAGACATGGCAAGTCTTAAAGACTTGCCATGTCTAGACTTTACTTTCGCGTGCCTTTGACCTCCCTCCGTGCTAAAATTACGCTCGGTCCGCGGACCAAATCCTGCCCATCGGAGCACCATTTTGGCATCTGGCATCCATCACGTGAAAGGTACCATCCTGCTCACAATCCCCGCCGCGGTCCTGGCCGCCGGTTGGGGAGCCGGTCCGACCGGCGCAATCGCCTGCGGAGCCGGCTGCCTGGCCGGGGTGTTTCTGAGCCCGGACCTGGACGTTCCGTCCCGCACCCGCTCCGAATACCTCGTCTACCGCTATCTCGGGCGGGTCCTCGGCGCAGTGTGGTTTGCGTTCTGGTGGCTGTACGCCCGCCTGGTCCCACACAGGTCTCCTTTTTCACACTGGCCGTTTATTGGCACGATGGGCCGCTTTCTCTATATCTATCTGTTTGGAGGCATACTCTGGTACGGCGCAACCTGGCTGTTTACCGGTTCTGCATCCTGGATGCCGCTGTTCCAATGGCTGAGATTGCCTGCATTCTCTTGGGCGCTGGTGGGCCTCACTATGGCGGATACGCTGCACTTTTTCATGGATTCCCTCCCGTTTTGGCGCTAACACACTGCCCTTTCGCCGGCCCAACCGAAATCATCAGGTAAAATTCAGAAAATAAGATTTCAACACGAGGATGCCCTTGATCGAGATCCACATTCGCTTATTCGGAATATTGAGGGACAAACTGCCGGCTGAAGCAAAAGGACGAACGACACTTTCACTTCCGAACGGTTCAACCGTCAGGGACGTCCTTGCGCATTTCGACGTTCAACACGTCGTCTCGTTCGCCGTCAACGAAGAAGTGGACCTGGATGAAACACACACCCTGAATGACGGCGACAGGGTCGAAGTCTTCCGTATATCGGCCGGGGGTTAACCCACCCGGTGCGCCAATTCTCCAACTCGCGTATCGCTGATTCGCTCACTCGCTGACTCAAAAAGGAGCCTGAAATGCCCAACGGTTACAACGGAAAGATCCTGCACGTCGACCTGACCAATCGTTCCTATACGATCGAAGAACCCGACGAATCTTTTTATCGAAAATACATGGGTGGAAGCGCAATGGGAGCTTATTACCTGCTGAACAACACTTCAGCCGGCGTCGATGCGCTCGGACCCGAGAACGTCCTCAGCTTCTTTGCCAGCGTCATCACGGGGGCAGCCGTTTCCGGTCAGAGCCGGCTTACTGCAGTGGCGAAATCTCCGCTCACAGACTGTATCGGCGACTCGCAGTGCGGCGGCTTCTTTCCCGCTGAACTTAAATGGGCCGGGTTTGACGGCATCGTCCTGTATGGAAAAGCGGATTCTCCCGTCTACCTCTGGATAAAGAACGGGAAAGTCCAAATCCGGGACGCCGGCCACATCTGGGGGAAGATCACCGGTGAGGCCGAGCAGATGATCAAGGACGAGCTGGGCGACAAGAAGATCGAAGTCATCCAGGTCGGTCCGGCCGGAGAGAACGCAGTCCGCTTTGCGGCCGTCATCAGCATGAGCAACCGCGCCTTCGGGCGGACTGGCCTGGGCGCCGTCATGGGCTCGAAAAACCTGAAAGCCATCGCGGTGCGCGGCACCAACAAGCTGCCTATCGCCGACAAAGCCGCCCTTGGCGCGCTGACCCGCTGGGGAGTCCAGAACTTCGCCGATTCGGATGTGGCCAGTCTCGGGAAATACGGCACCGCAGAGACCGTCGCACCCCAACAGCGCACCGGCGGACTGCCGACCTTTAACTTCAACAGCGGCGTCTACGAACATTGGGAAGACATCTCCGGGGAACGGCTCTACGACGAGTTCCTCAAAGGCGCTGAACTCGGTAAACAGAATTCGCAAGGCCGTGACACCTGCTACGCCTGTACCGTCCGCTGCAAGCGCGTCGTAGAAACATCAGACGAGCGCTACACCATCGACCCGCACTACGGCGGCCCCGAATATGAAACCCTGTCGACTTTCGGCTCGTACTGCGGAATCAATGATATGGTCGCGATCTGCAAGGCCAACGAGATCTGCAACAAGTACGGTATGGACACGATCTCCTGCGGCGCCACGATCGCCTGGGCGATGGAGGCCTTCTCCGAAGGCGACCTGACCCTTGAGGATACCGGCGGCCTGGACTTGAGCTATGGAAATGCGGAAGTCATGGTCCGGCTGACGGAAATGATCGGAAAACGCGAGGGTTTTGGAGCGGTGCTGGCCGACGGCTCTGCCCGTGCGGCAGATACGCTCGGAAAAGGCCATGAGCACCTGATTACCACGAAGAAACAGGAGACACCGGCACACATGCCGCAAGCCAAGATCAGCCTGGGCCTGATCTATGCAGTGAATCCATTCGGGTCCGACCACCAGTCCAGCGAGCACGACCCAAGCTACCACAAGAGCTATGCAGAAAAGCTGGCACAGCTGGATTTACATGAGTTTATGCACCCACGCGTGATGAACGATGAGAAAGTTAAATACGCCATTCGAACGCAGTGGTCGTACAGCGCGATGGACTCGATCAACGTCTGCCAGTTCGTCTTCGGCCCAACCTGGCAGCTGTATCACATGCAGCAGATGGCAGACATCGTCAGCGCGGTGACAGGCTGGGACGTCTCCGTGGCCGAACTTCAGGAACTTGGCGAACGCCGCGTTAACCTGCTGCGCGCTTTCAACGCCCGCGAAGGCATCGGGAAAGAACAGGACACGCTCCCCGAGAAAATGTTCAAGAAAGCCCTCAAAGGCGGCAAGAGCGACGGGCGTATGATCGACCACGCCGAATGGCTGGCCCACCGCGATGTCTACTACCGGATGGCCGGTTGGGATGTCAAAACCGGCAATCCTACACCTGCGACGCTCGAAAGGCTAGGGCTGGGCTGGGTCGCTGCCTAGTATGATAGAATATTTCTAGTGAGATTTTAAGCCTTTGTTGATTACCAGGCATACGCGTCTTGCGTGACCCTGCCGAACGGCAGAACTGCCTCACAGGCAGCCCTCTTTGCCTGGGGATAATCAATGGAGGCTTTTATGTTTTCCTTCTTTTCTGACGGTGAAGAGCGGATGATCCGGCCAGCGTCCACCGAGAAGATCTCGAAATACGCCCACATATCCAGACACTTTCTGATCCACGTCCTGGGCCTCGAACCTGAGCATACCTTTATCAGTGATCTGTCTTCCCTGACGGACTTTCTGGTGGAAGACGAGGTCCTTGAGCGAGAGATCTTCCTGCACTACGGTATCGAGATCGAAGAAACCGAAGGCGTCAGGCTCGTAGATGTTTTCAAGCGCATCGAAGAAGAAGGCATCGTGCCCGGCTAAACAAATACATGTCCTGCGGCAGGATGACCAGATATGGTCCTCCTGCTGCAGGCGCTAAAATAAATCTTTTCCGGCGCAGTTCGTCGGAAAATAATCAGGAGGCTCAGCTCATGTTAAAAGAATTTCGTGATTTTGCTATGCGCGGCAACGTGGTCGACCTTGCCGTCGCTGTGATCATCGGCGCAGCTTTTGGTGCGATCGTATCTTCGTTCGTCAACGATATCCTGATGCCGCCGATCGGCCTGCTTCTCGGAGGAGTCGACTTCTCGAATTTCTTCATCGACCTATCCGGTACTGGCTACGAAACGCTTGCCGCAGCCCAGGAAGCCGGCGTGCCAACCCTCAATTACGGAGTTTTCTTGAATAAAGTGGTAGATTTCCTGATCGTTGCGCTAGCGATCTTCTTCGTCGTGCGGGGCCTCAAAGCTGCCGAAGAACGCATGGAGGCAGAGGAAGAAGCTGCTCAGGCCGTTCCACCGGTGCCGTCTGCCGAAGAGATGCTCCTTGCAGAGATCCGCGACGTATTGAAAGGCCAGCAGAAGTGAACTTTGGGTCTGCGCGACCCTTCCACAAAACCCCAACCTCTGATAAACTCTTTCGTCGCATGAAGGCCTCGCTCTCGCGGGGTCTTTATTTATCGTTTGACCCCATTCAACCCGCCCGAGCATTGACCCGTATGTCAAGATCCTTATGAACGGCGTTTTCGGGCGCGTGGCAATACCAAACCTGCCTGGTGTAGAGCCGCAAGCGCAGGTAAATAAGTGAAGATATGAAGCGCACAGAATTACGTAACATCGCCATCATCGCCCACGTCGACCACGGCAAAACCACGCTGGTGGACCACATGCTCCGCCAGGCGCGGGTCTTCCGGGAAAACCAGCAGGTTGCTGAACGCGTCCTCGATTCGAATGACCTCGAACGCGAACGCGGGATCACCATTCTCGCAAAAAATACGGCCATCCGGATCCCGCATCCTGATACCGGCGACCTGGTCAAGATCAACATCGTCGACACTCCCGGTCACGCAGACTTCGGTGGTGAGGTCGAGCGCGTCATGAACATGGTTGACGGTGTGCTGCTCCTCGTGGATGCCGCCGAAGGCCCGAAGCCCCAGACCCGGTTCGTGTTGAAAAAGGCCCTTGCAATGGGCCGTCGCGCGATCGTCGTGATCAACAAGGTCGACCGCAAAGACGCTGACCCTGAACGCGTACTGAACGAGACTTTCGACCTCTTCATTGAACTCGGTGCAACAGACGAACAGGCCGATTTTCCGGTTGTCTATGCCATCGCGACGAAAGGTGAAGCTGGTTTGACTCCCGAACTCGGGCCCGACCTGGTGCCGCTGTTTAAAGTCATCATCGATGAAGTCCCCTGCCCTGACGTCGATCCCGAAGGTCCGGCCCAGATGCTCGTCACAACGCTGGACTACGATCCGTACCGGGGGCTGACGGCGATCGGCCGCCTTTTCTCGGGCAAGATCAACGCCCGCCAGCCGCTGGTTCGCATCACTCGAGACGGCCAGATTGAGCAGGAAATCGCTCAGTATTTATACGTCCACCAGGGATTGGCCCGCGTAGAGGTCGAAGACGTGTTGGCTGGTGAAATTGTTGCGATCGCGGGCCTCACGGCGGTTTCGATTGGTGAAACCCTCGCAGATCCCGAGAATCCCGTCCCCCTGCCGACGATTTCCGTCGAAGAGCCGACCGTGAAAATGACGTTCGGTGTGAATACGTCTCCTTTTGGCGGGCGGGAAGGCCGCTGGGGGTCATCTCGAAAGATCCGTGAACGTCTTTTTGAAGAACTCAAACACAACGTCGCCATGCGCGTGCGGGAGACCGAATCTGCAGATACCTTCCTCGTCTCCGGCCGCGGTGAACTGCACCTGGCCATTCTGATCGAGACAATGCGCCGGGAAGGCTACGAATTCCAGGTCTCACGTCCCGAAGTGATCATGCGCGAAACAGAAAACGGTGAGATTCTCGAGCCGTACGAGGAAGTCCATATTGAGACTTCTCCTGAGACCGTGGGTGCAGTTGTTGAAATGCTTGGAAAGCGGCGCGGCGAAATGCAGAATATGATCGATACTTCGCAGGGCACCGTTCATCTGGAATACATCATTCCGACGCGCGGCCTGCTTGGTTTTCGTTACCAGTTCCTCACCGCGACGCGCGGCATGGGCGTCATCAACACATTGTTCTACGGCTACCAGCCCCAGGCCGGCGTGATCCCGTCGCGCTCGAAAGGTTCGCTGGTGGCATGGGATCCCGGCACCGCCACAACGTTCGGTATCAAGAACATAGAAGAACGTGGTTCGCTGTTTATCCCGCCGGGGACCGAAGTGTATGAAGGCATGGTCATCGGCGAACACCAGCGCCCCGGCGATCTCGACGTCAACGTCGCAAAGACCAAGCATCTGACCAATATGCGGCAGGCCTTTCGTGATATCGACGAGCGTATCACGCCGCCGCGCATCATGAGCCTGGACGAGTGTATCGAATACCTGGCTGAAGATGAACTGCTCGAAGTGACGCCGGAGAGCCTCCGCATCCGCAAGCGCGTGCTCGATCGCAATGAGCGAGGGCGTGCAGCCAAACGGGCCAAAGAAGCCCTTGCAAGCTGAAAAATTAGTTGGATATAAAAAACAGGCGAGACAGATCAAGTCTCGCCTGTTTTTTTTAGACTATTACTTACGGTCACCCTTTTATTTCTTCATCTTCCGCAGATTCGTCGACGAAACCGGATAATGCTTCTTCGATCATGCTTTGCTCGCCGTCATCCGAAAAGTCTTCTTCATCACCGTTCATATCGTCCGTCGCGGGGGAAAGGGTTTCTGGAATTTCCTCCATCATCGCTGCAGTTTCGGTCTCCGGAAAGTCTTCGTCAACGAAATCAACTGGCGGATCCGTGACGCCTGTAGCCTCCATCATTTCGCGCATCGCATCGGCTTCACCGGGCATGGCTTCTTCGATGCGTTCCGCTGTTTCAACGAATTCTTCCATTGATGGAATATCCGCTTCGGCTTCGGAAAACGCACCTTCCTCCATCTGTTCTGCCACTTCCGCCATGAAATCTTCCACATCGGAGTGGTCGTGGTCGTGAGCCTCAGCGAGGACAGTTTCAACCTCGGTGTGAATTTCCGTGAAGCTGGCCTCAATGGTGTGACCCACCTTCTCCTGGGCTTCCGACAGCACCTGTGAGGCGGCAGAAGCAACCCGGGAATGGGCCACAGTCAGGGGATTTTCACCGGACCGGATCATATCTTCGACTAATCGGGCTTCATCGCCGGCTGCTGCAGCAAGTGCATCCTGCATCGTTGAGACGTATTTCTGGTTCTGCGACCAGAGAATATCCTCCGAATCACGCACTAATCGAATGAATTGCTCTTTTGTTCGGTTTTCACGCGGGACGCTCTCCCATTCGTCGCGTGCGAAGGTCAATTCGATGGTCACACGGCTGTAGATCATGATCGTCTCATCGAGACTGCGGAGCTGCTCCCATCCCGCAAGGGCGGAAGCGATCGCTGCGGTGACCGCGACCCAGGCTGTCAGGGTATTTCCCAGTGCTGCAAAGAGGGCGCCCAATCCCCCCATCGCCAAAATGGTCAGCTGGATCCGCTTCAACTCATTCTGCCGCTGGGAGATCCGGTCGCGGTGCCAGTTTCGCTGGTTGATGACCCGAAACCGCAAATATTCGTCGCCATCAAGATCACAAAATCCCGGATCGCTGTCCGGGTTCTTCGGGTTGTGGTAGGGCGGAAGCGCTCCGTCGTAATTTTCCAATACGAGCTGTCCGCTCATGGATTTATACACCCGGCGCATGATCGTCACCATGCGGTGTGAAAGCCAGTGTGCGCGCTCAGGATGTCCTTGCAAGATGGTCCGGTAAATGTAAATTTCTTTCAGCAATTCCTCGGCTGCGGCGCGCAATGTCAGCCATTCCCCGTTTCCTAAAAACTTGTTGATATAAGCTGCGAAGACCGAGATCGTTATCGGCAGCATGATCAGGATTATCTGAAGTGTATCGAGAACAAGATCTTTTCCCGCGAAACCGGCCAGCAAGCTGCTGTCGGGTAACCGGTCCAGCACGACGGCCACAACCGTTGCGATTACACCGAAAATGGCGATCCAGCGCCTTAATTTATGGTGCTGGCTCGTCAGTCTGATGGCGGTTGAGTCGAGCTCTGCGAACCGTTTCCAGGCGGATCGAAGTACGTCCGACATTTCACTGGTATTGGATGCATCCATTGGGTCCTCACTTGTAATTCAAATTGGGAGCGGAGCGGCAGGCTGTGGCAGGTCCATTTACTGCATGGCGGTGCACAGTATGACGCGTCCAGGTCGGATGGCCTGGATCCTTAGACATTTCAGCTTAATGAGGCAGAAAGAAGCTGTTCGTATTGTAGAGGGGAGTGCTGCGAATGTCAAATAACGATTGGCTCCGCAAGGAAAACAGTTCATGCGCCGGCCAGGACTCGATTATTTGCGATTATCCGGAAAAGATTGTAGAATTCATTATCCCTGTATTTCAGCAGTCCATCGGTCCGAGCGGGAGCTGCTATAAGTTCAGACACGAGATAACAGTGATCTGCAGACCGCCATTTACGCTTGGGTCAGGCAAACCAGGTGTCCATCAAATAATTCACCTGAACGAAGCAGGACGGCGCTAGCGGTCGTCCGGTTCAATTCACCACGGAGACCATATGTTTCAAACAGATTTGCTTTGGCAGAATGACGACCGTTGGGCGAGACTTCCTCTGGGTTCAGGCCCACATACCATCAAAGAATGGGGTTGTTTGATGGTTGATCTTTGCATGGTCGTGAACGGTTATGGTTATTCAGAAACACCGAAGACTTTCAACAATAAGATGAAAGCGAACGGCGGGTTCCAGGGCGAATTGATTAATGCCTGGGTAGTGCCATCGGTTTTCCCGGGTGTACAGACTCTAAGCTATGACGAATGCGAAAACATACCGGCCCCAATTGCCAAGATTGACGCGGCACTTGTGAAAGGAGACCCTGTCATCGTGCAGGTCGATTATTCGCCGAACAGCGGCGTGCAAAGTCATTGGGTCATTGCCTACGCCAAGGAAGGGAATGACTACCTGATCTATGATCCGTACAAATACAGCGGGGACGCGCCCGGAAAGAAATTGACCCTCCTCAGCCGCTACAAATATCAGGGAACGACGCTTTCGCGGGCGATCACAGCAGTCCTGTTCATGACAGGCGTCAACAAGAAACGCGGCGGCTCCGTCGGCACGATCGTTCCCGACCCGAAACCGGAACCCAAAATCCCGGTACCCGCAGATTCCTTTAAAGTTTATGCCACAACCGACGACCTGGCGTTCCGCACCAGTCCCTCCGTCGGATCTGACCTTATCAAACGCGTCCCGGAAAATGCTCCATTCGATACGCTCGAAAAGAAAATCAATGCAGCGGCCAAACTCGGCCAATACGGTCAATGGCTGCACCTCCAGGATGCAGGCGGAGACCAGGGCTACGTAGCCGCCTGGTATCTTTCCAGCAAGAAAACGAGTGGAACCCACTCTGCAGGCGACCCCGGGACAACGACAACCACGACGACTACAGGCCCAGCACCACCTTTGACCACCGGCGCCCAACTGCACGTGACCCCAACGACCGACGGGCTCGCCATGCGGGCAGCACCAAGCCTCTCCGGCAACCTGATCAAGCGCCTCCCGTTCACGGCGCGCCTGAAAGTGCTCGAGCCGGACGAGGGAGCTCGCAGGAAATTAGGCGTCTTCAATGCCTGGATCAAAGTCCAGGATATCACCGGACAGCAGGGCTTCGCCGCCGGTTGGTACCTGACGGAGGCCGCGGCGCCTGTGCTCGGAGTCAAATCGGAGACCGAAGATGATGAAGGCGGTTCGCCGGACCCGACGGATGAGGTCATCGTCCGCACCCGGGTGGACCAGTTAGCGCTGCGGAAAAGCCCCTGGATTTCAGGCGCAACCCTGCTGCTGCGGCTGCCGCTCCAGGCTGAACTCGTCCTCCTGGATGAAGGAGATATTGATAAGATCGGTAAGATCGGACAGTGGGTACATGTTCGCGATGTGAACGGGGTTGAAGGGTATGTCGCAGCCTGGTATGTCGCCAGGTGATGGTAGAAATCCTTTTAAGGGCAGGATAATGACGACCAAAGAAAAGAATAATGAAGAAAAACCGGTGCTGACGAGCCAGGAATATGCCATCCGGCTCTTGCAGATGCTCCAGGATTTCGGCGACGAGTATATTAAAGTGGATACAGTCATCACTGTGGTAAAAATGCTGACCAAACACCCCATTGAGAATGCAGTTGTGTTTGCAACTGGAGATGCTTATCTTTTCGGGGCTTATGAATTCGAGACATATTCGCAGGCCAGGACGTTCCTCGACCAACTGTCCGAAAATGTAGCTTACGCAGCCTTCCTGAACGGTGATTTCGAGGTGTTCCAGTACCCTTACCGCTCACGTGTCATCCAGGAATGGGTCTTTGTCGAAATTGATAAAGACCGCGCGGACCAGACTGCCTGACCAGTCCAGACATATCGATAACAAATGATCTTTTGCGATGACTATAATCGACCCACGCCAGAGTGCACGCAGCGATTTCGAAAAGGCCAGAAAGGATGCAATCCTTTTCGATCTGTACAATCGTATGCTCGGGCGTTCTACGGACCTCTTTTCCTTTGATGAAGTGAAGCGGAAACTCGGAGGTATTCAGGGCAGCAGCGCCGTTCGGCGTGAAATTCGCCTGGACGCCATTGTTGGGAGTGTCGGACGCTATGCGGATTTCAATCGCGATTTCTTGCCCCGTTATGCCTTCGACCAGGAGCGTTGGGCGGGCGTGAAGATCGCGATGGAGACGAAGTCCAACATCCCGCCGATCGATGTCTACCGGGTAGGTGAAGTGTATTTTGTCGCTGACGGCAACCACAGGGTCTCCATCGCCAAGCTGCGCGGTGATACCTATATCATGGCCAACGTGACGGAGATCATAACCCGCGTTGGCCTCTCTCCCGATGACACGCCTCAAGACCTGATTACCAAGGCAGAGTACAATGATTTTCTCGACCGGACCAAACTGGACGATACTGCTGTAGATGTGGACCTCAGGGCCTCTGAAATTGGCCTTTACCCGGTCCTGCTCCAGCAGATTGAAACGTTGAGAGCGGCCGGGGAGGCGCTTACGTTCCCTGAAGCAGCCCTGGCCTGGTACAACGATCACTACCTGCCTGTGATCGAAGTTTTACGGGAACAAAACCTCCTCCGTCATTACCCGAATCGTACAGAAACCGACCTTTATGCCTGGCTGGTCGAAAACCGAGAAGCGCTGGAAGAAGAATTTGGGTGGACCCTTCACCTTGATTCGGTTGCTGCAGAACTCGCCGCCCGGAAACAGTCTCCAGGACGTTTGCGCGGTACCCTGCGCCAGATCCTGGATCCGGAATCGGAAACCGGCGGTTGGCGCGAGCGGCAGCTAGCAGGAACAAAAGGAAAGATGTTTGCCGATATCGTCGTTCTCCTGAAGGATGCGTCCATTATTGGCCCTGCGCTGGAAATTGCATTGACCTTCGCGGCGCAGGAGGATTCGCATTTGCTGGGCCTTTTCATCCGGCAGAATGGGGACAGGAACAGCCAGGATTTCACGTCAGTTCAACAGGCTTTTGAAAACCTGTGCAGAGAGGCCGGAATATTCGGCCAACTGGCGACCGGGAAAGGAGAACGCAACGATATCCTCAAAGCCCGCACCCGCTGGGCAGACCTCGCCGTTCTCCCGGCCCCTGAGCCTTCCTCCGATCCACGCGATTACCATGAGCTCCTTGAAAATATTCATATCCCTGCGCTGATCGCCCGCCCATCGGAATCCGAAATCCGGCGTATGCTCCTTGCATTCGACGACAGCCCTAAAAGCCGGGAAGCCCTGTTCATGTCGGCGTATTTGTCCGGTTTATGGGGGCTGGAATTAAGTGTCATTTCTGTGGACGAGGGCCGCGGGGAATCTGCAGCGGCAGAGACCGCGCTCGAATACCTCGACGGATACAAAATCGATAATAAAGTAATCCAGGCAACCCTAAAGGAAAATGACTCCGTTGCAGCTACTATCCTCGCCGCCGCCAGGGAAGAAGGGGCCGGTCTGATCGTGACCGGCAGCTACCACGCACACAAATTCGGCCGCCATCAGATCGGCCGCACCCTCGATACGCTCCTTTCACAGGCCAGAGTGCCGCTATTGATCTGCCGTTAATAAACCTGCGGTAGGATTCTCCCTGAAGGCTCACACATCCCCATGACAAATAAAGAACTTGCCGACATCTTTACATTGATTGCCGACCTGCTGCAAATTAAAGGCGAGGTGATTTACAAGATCCTTGCCTACCGTAAAGCGGCCGAATCACTGACAGATCTCGGACGTGAAGCTCGTGTGATCTGGGAAGAAGGCGGAATCCCGGCACTGATCGAAATTCCTGGTGTCGGGAAAGCCATCGCCGAGAAAATCGACGAGCTCCTTTCCACGGGTGAACTGTCTTTCCTGAATAAGCTCGGGACCGAGTTACCCCTCACCCTTGCTGGATTGATGCCGGTGCCGGATCTCGGGCCGAAGAAAATCAAGCTTTTCTACGATGAACTCGGTATTGAAGACCTGGCCGGCCTGGAAAAAGCCGCCGCTGAGGGCCTGCTACGTGACCTGCCGGGGATGGGTGAGAAATCCGAAGCCAAGATCCTGGCCGGAATCGAGTCCCTCAAGCGCCGTCAGGCGACCGGCGACCGGACGCCCATCGAGAAAGCCTGGCCTTTCGCACAGGAGCAGCTGGCGATGCTGAGAGCATTGCCGGGTGTGTCTGCTGCGGATGCCGCCGGCAGCCTGCGGCGGATGCGTGATACCGTCGGGGACCTGGACATCCTCGTAGCTGCTGCGGAGTCCGGACCTGTGATGGAAGCCTTCACGAA
>JBFGQG010000060.1:0-12255 GCA_041564295.1 Anaerolineales bacterium
GCGCGGGTTGCCCGGGTCCGGGTCGATCTTGCGCCGCAGGCGATAGACCACGTTCTTCAATAAATTGCTGTCGCCGTTGCCGTAGTAACCCCAGACTTTCTGGACGATGTCTTCAGTTTTAAAGACCCAGCCGGGGTGCGACATCAGTAAATGCAGCAGGCGGAACTCGAGGTTGGTCAGCTTGACGATCGCTTCGTTCTCCGCGATCACGTGCCGGCGCGTCGGGTCGAGCTGCAGCCCGCCGACGTTGACCGTGTCGAGGCCTTCGGCCGGCATCGACCAGGTCCGCCGCAGCCAGGCCTCCACCTTCGCCAGGAAAACGGCCGGGCTGACCGGTTTGACCACGCATTCATCCACACCGGCGCGGTAGGCATCCAGGATATGGGACTCGTTATTAAGGGGGGTCAGCAGCATAATCGGCACCACCCCCTGCTCCCTCAGTTTCGACACAATGGAGATCCCTTCAGATTCTTCATTATGCAGATCGATCACGATCAGGTCCGGGATCACGTCGAACCAGGCCTGCAGAATGTCCTCTGCAAAACTCAGGGCGGCCGTGTGTATGTTTTTTTCTTTCAAGACCGCGCTCCAGATCCGCGCGTCAAAATAATCGTCGCTGACGATCAGCGCCATCGCCTGGATCCCGGTCACACCGTTGCGCATCTCAATATCGGTCATTTTGATCCCCTCCAAGAATGAATTCGGAATAAATAGAATAAGATATAAAAATTATACGTCATTCCTGGAGCCTCGTTGAAGTTCAGTTTACTCGCGAATTCATTCGAACGGTGAAACGCCGGTAGCCGGCAATTTCACGAAAAGGTTACGCCTGCATTCGAATAGACGTCATTCTGTGTAGAAAAGTTTCATCATGCGGAGCACATTCGCCTGGTTTACATCCGATATAATAAACCGTCACTGCAGATTAACACACGAACCCGCTGACCTGAATTACCTGTATCCGTGCGAGAGCTATGAACATCCCCAATAAAATCATCCGCACCATCTGCCTTTTCACAGAAGGACCCGAAAAAGCCCACCGCGAGCGGCTTACATCCCTGGCGGATAATTTCACCCGGAACGGTTTCACCGTGCAGACTCTGCGCCTGTGTGCCCCTGATCCCGATGCCGTCCTCCGCTTCGACGCGGAAAACGACGGCAGCCTCTTCCTCAGCATGGGCCGGTTGCCTTTTGAAAAAGCCGGTGCCTTGATGCCGACATTCCTTGCCGCGCAGAACGTCGCTTTCAATGTCGACCTCGCCGGGGAACCCCTCGAACTGGAACACACCACCCTTCTGACCGAGATTATCCGCCAGAATTCCGCCAAGACTTTCAGCTTCACCTATACGTTCAACAACGTCCCGTCCAGCCCGTTCTTCCCTTCAGCGACCTACGCGCGCAGCGGCGTGGCCATCGGCCTGCAGCCGACGAACCTGGCTGAAGGCTGCAGAACGATCGAAGCCTGGCTCGAAAGAATGCGGGCGGTCTGGTTCGAAATCGAAGGCCTGATGGCGGGAGAGCCGGACTTCCTGGGCATCGACACCTCGATCGCACCGCTGTACGAAGACGACGGCAGCCTGCTGCACATCGTCCGGCGCACAACCGCACCCCTCGACCAGGCGGCTACCAGCGACGTTTTCCTGCGCATCGCCCGCTTCATTAAAGGAGAAGGGCTCAAGAGAACCGGGCTGTGCGGCCTGATGTTCCCCTGCCTGGAAGACTTCGAGGTCGCCCGCGCCTACGAGCGCGGCGAGTTCTCCATCGAGCGGAACGTTTTCCTCTCGCTCCATTCAGGCCTCGGGATAGACGCTTACCCCATCGGGACGGATGAAGACGCCAATCGGGTGTTAGATATCCTGAGACTCGTGCAAGGTCTTTCGAACAAGTACAGCAAACCGCTTTCAATCCGCTTTATCTCGGACGGGAACGCCAGGATCGGCGAAAAAGCATCCTTCAACAACCCGTATCTGAAAGACGTCACGATCAGGAAACTCTAACCAGGCAGAGCATTGGTCTACAAGATCTCAGCGACTCTTCATCGGATTGCGTCCGGCCGGCTCATCCTGCTGCTGCTTGCAGGCATTTTCCTCGTTTTTTTCACTCTTTTTGCTAACCGGTCAACCCGCGGCGAATCCGTCCCCGGCCCGATCGATATTCTGTTCTTTTATACGCCGGATGAAGTCTATGCGATGGTGGATGCATACGGTCCGGTTGTCCGGGCGGACTACATCCGCTTCGAACTGACCGCAGATATTCTCTACCCCGTTCTGTACACGCTGTTTATGTGCCTGGCGATCAGCCTGCTGTTCCAGCGCGGGTTTAAAGCGGAAAGCCGTTGGCAGCTGCTGAACCTCGTCCCGCTCGGCGCAGGATTTTTTGACGTGCTAGAAAACCTCAGCATCGTCGGGATGCTGGCGCTCCACCCGTCTCGTCCGGCTGAACTGGCCTGGGCAGCGACCAGTTTCACGATGCTGAAATGGTCGATCGCAGCAGCCGCACTCGGGCTTATCCTTGTCGGTGGGGTTGCTTCATGTATTCGATTGATTAAGAGGTAAATCGCGGGTGATGGGAGCCGGCTCCCATCCCGCTCGCCCACATAATAAAGGCCTACAGAACATACACCTTCACTTCTTCCCGCTTTCCTTTCAAGGCCAGATTTCGTGAATCAAGGCGGTTGACTTCCAGGCCAGCGGCCTGTGCAGTCGGCAGGCTTACAAGAATTTCCCCCACGTTTGCGCTGGATGCAAGCCGGGCGGTCGTATTCGCCGTATCCCCCAGCACGGTGATGTCGATCGTGCCGTCCTGCGAACCCACAGAGCCGACGAAGGCGACGCCGGTGTGCACGCCCACCCCGAGCGGGATCCAGGGTCCGGCCGGGTCTTTGTGACCCGTCGCTTTCAGGAGTTCACGACCTGCATGCACGGCTTGTGCGGCGTGGTTCTCACCCACCATGCCTTTCGCGTACATCGCCGCCACCTGGTCACCGATAATCTTGTCGATCAAGGCGTTTGTTTGAATCATGACGTTCGTTGCCGCATTGTAGAAACGGTTGATCAGCCTGCTGTACGCCATCGCATCCATCGACTCTGCCAGGGACGTCGACCCGCGCACGTCCGCAAACATCAAGGTTAGTTCAACTTCAGCGCCGCCCGGATGTTTGGTGGCGAATAGTTCGCACACATTGCATATACGTGGATTTAAATTGGATGGTCGTTTTCCGTAGAACATGCGGACGAAAGCTCCGCTGGTTCCTTTGAACGGCGCATAACACCATTTACAGCGTGGGTTACCCGGCAGCAACCGGAATATGCGCCGCTGCCGGGCTTCTCTGGCGACTTCGCCGTTGACCAGGAACGACCGCCAGACATGCTCTGCAGATTCCTCCGGTTTGACAGCCATGAAGCGCTCCATACATTCTGCGAATATCTACCTATTTAAAGACGGAACAGACTTAAAATAACATATTTTTCAAATCCCGGCACAGATCGTCTTTGAAAAACACATTTCCCCGTAATCCGGTGCTTTTTGAATCCCTGCAGGCAATTTCGGGACACTTTCTTGACCATTTTCTACACATTTAGTATACTTTTTGTAGAATACGGAATCATAACAGAACAGGGATGTAGGATTACGCCACTGAGATTATTGGCAGCCATCCGGTCGGTAGCGGGGTGCGATAACCGGTCGGTTGTTGTATTTTCGGCTGCTGGGATGGAGCATTTTTCCCATAACAATCTACCCAATTTCTGACTTCTAGAGGAGGTGGTCATTTCAACCGTATACAATCGCTGGCTTTTACGCGGCTGTATTAAACAGCCAAATCTGAAAGGAAAACCTGATGAAAATTTCGCGCACGAACGTTATCCTCTTAACCGCCCTGTTGATCTTCATGCTGCTCCTGGGCGCTTGCTCTCCCGCTGCTACACCGACAGACGCCCCTGCACCAACCGCTGACACCTCGGAAGATACGCCGGTCGAACCGACCGACATGCCTGAGCCTGAAGAACCGACAGATGAAGCCCCGGTCCCGACGGAAGAAGTGATGGAACCGGGCGGTCGCGTGGTCGTCCTGATCTCGGAAGACCTCGAGACCATGAACCCTTACCTCACAACGGCATTGATCACCGTCCAGGTGACTGACGCGATCATCGAGCCGCTCGTGCAGACCGACCAGAACGGCGAATACCAGCCGATCCTTGTAGAACGCGTCCCCACAGAAGCGAACGGCGACGTGACGAACGACGGCACGAGCGTCACCTGGCGCCTGCGGCAGGACGTCGTCTGGTCAGACGGGACGCCGTTCACATCCGCAGATGTGCTCTTCACTTACAATGCTGCCTCGAATCCGGACAGCGGCTCCGTCCGCACGACCTCCTTCGAAGGGATCACCTCGATCGAAGCGCCAGATGATTTCACCGTGGTCGTGACATATGAAGCATTCAATTCCAGCTTCCTCGACCAGTTCAAATGGGGCATCCTGCCCGCCAGCGCCGGTGATGCGGCCGACATGCTCAACTGGGCCTTCAACCGCAACCCCGTCGGAACCGGGCCTTTCGTCCTGACCGAATGGGTCTCCGGCGATCACATCACTCTTTCCAGGAATGAGCTCTACCGCGAGGAAGGCAAACCGCACCTCGACGAACTGGTCTTCCAGGTTGTCCCGTCGGAAGAAGTCCGCACACAGGTCATGCTCGAAGGCGACGCACAGGTCATGATGTGGCCCGGCTCGAACCTGCGCGAGGTCTGGGAATCCTCAGACAACGTGCGGCTTGAAAGCGTCGAAGGGATCTGGATCCTGCGGATGTTCCTGAACCTGAGCGATCCCGGTGACGGCAGTCCGGGGGCCGATAACCCGCACCCGATCCTCGGCGACGTCCGCGTACGCGAAGCCATGGCGCTCGCCATTGACTACGACGCCATCGTCAACGATCTGGCGCTCGGCAGGGTGACCCGTGTCACGTCGCCGTTTGCCCTCGGCTGGTACAACTGCGATATCCCGGGCGATCCGTTCGATCCGGCGGCAGCGGCTGCGCTTCTCGAAGAAGCCGGCTGGACCGATGCGGACGGCGATGGGATCCGTGAGGCTTCCGGGGCGTTGTACGCCGAAGACGGCACGCGCCTCTCGCTGAACATGGTCGGTTATTCCGGTTTCAAGCTCCTTGAGCAGACGGAGCTGGTCATCGCCGACTACCTCAAGCAGGTCGGCATCGAAGTCAACGTATCCAATGAAGAAATGGCCGTCTTGTTCGGCGGCTGGACCGACCAGGCGCCTCGCAAAGTCGGCACATACGATATCCTCATCTACGACACCGGCACGGGCATCAACCCGCAGCAGCACATCGCCGATTACTTCCTCAGCTCGAGTATCCCGACGGAAGAGAACGGCGGAGTTGGCGCGAACTACACCCGCTTCGTCAGTGAAGAAGTCGATGCGCTGATCAGTCAGGCCGGCACCACGCCCGACCTGGCCGACCGCAAGGCGCTTTACTGCCAGGCTGCCCAGATCATCCACGACAGCTATTCGCAGATCTTCCTCTACCAGTTCCAGGAGGGCCACGCGTTCAATACCATGCTTTCCGGTAATACGCTCAGCACCTGGGGCTCCCTGACGTGGGATGTCGAAAACTGGATGCTGGAACAATAACTGATCAACCCGATGTGGGTTAGATTTCAGAAACATCAATACATGTCATTGCGAGCATCGATCGAAGATCGGCAGGTGAAGCCATCTGAAAATGAAGGGGCAGTGGCGCTGCTTCTGCATCAAAGAAGGCTTCCCTACGCTCGCAATGACATTGTTATGATTAGCTTATGACCACTTA
The DNA here is from genome assembly GCA_041564295.1 of Anaerolineales bacterium. Classification (GTDB taxonomy): domain Bacteria; phylum Chloroflexota; class Anaerolineae; order Anaerolineales; family JABWBV01; genus DATDOR01. Next base: position 5,823 of record JBFGQG010000060.1, read on the forward strand.
CATCATCCGGCGCTTCTTCCAGGCCATCCCGCTCCTGTTGTTTATCAGCATCGTTATTTTTGCGCTGCTCCAGATTACGCCTGGCGGGCCGCTCGCACGGTTGGAAAACGACCCGACGATCTCCGCACAGGACCTCCAGCTCATGCGCGAACGGCTGGGGCTCGACGACCCGATCCCCGTCCAGTACGCACGCTGGATCAGCGCCGTCGCCAGGGGGGACCTGGGAAAGTCTTACGCTACGAACCAGCCCGTGCTGGAAATGATCAAGGAACGGCTTCCGAATACCCTGAAGCTGATGTCGACCGCCTTTGCAGTGACGATCATCATCGCCATCCCGATCGGGATCATCTCCGCCGTCAGGCAGTATTCGATTTTCGACCACGTCGTCACGACAATCGCATTTGCCGGCCAGTCCATCCCCATCTTCTGGTTCGGCCTCGTGCTGATCCTGGTCTTCTACGTCACGCTGGATAACCCCTGGTCGGACGGGCCGCTTTTTCCTTCCGGAGGAATTTATTCTCTTGATAAACAGGGGGATTTCCTGGACGGGCTCTGGCACCTCGTGCTGCCGGTGACCATGCTGTCTCTCGCCTGGGTTTCCTGGTACACGCGCTTCCTGCGATCGTCCATGCTGGACGTTTTACACAAAGACTTTATCCGGACGGCGCGGGCAAAAGGCCTCAGGGAGCGGCTGGTCCAGTTGAAACACGGCTTTCCGAACGCCGCCATTCCGATGATCACGCTCATCGCGCTGGATTTACCAGCGCTTTTTTCAGGCGCCATCTTCACGGAGACGATCTTCTCCTGGCCCGGCATGGGCCGGTTGTTCTTCCAATCAGCGCTCCGGCGGGATTATCCCGTGCTCATGGCCATCGTGATGTTTACCGCAGTGCTCATCGTCCTCAGCAATTTGCTGGCCGACCTCCTGTATGCGCTCCTGGACCCGAGGATCCGCTATGACTGACCGGATCCTGGAACTCAAAACGGAAACCCTGCAGCAGGAAGAGTCATTCGGCCGCCTGATCTTCCGGCGCTTCCTCCGGCACAGGCTGGCGATCCTGGGCCTGGTGCTGCTCGTTGCCATCACGGCCCTGGCGCTGTATGCACCCAATTACAAATACGATCCGGAAAAGATCAGCCTGCTGGAGAAATTGAAATCACCTTCGACCGAACATCTCATGGGTACGGACGACCTCGGGCGCGACCTGTTCGCCAGGGTGATCAACGGCGGCCGGATCTCTCTCGCCGTCGGCATCCTGGCAACTGGCCTGAGCCTGATGTTTGGGACATTGATCGGCGCTGCAGCCGGTTTTTACGGCGGGTGGGTGGACAACGTCCTGATGCGCCTGACGGACGTCTTCCTTTCTTTCCCTTCCTTATTCGTCCTCATCCTGCTCGGTGCGATGATACGCGATACACCGCTGGCCAAATTCCAGGGCGGCCTGATCACCATCATCCTCGTGATCTCTGTCCTTTCCTGGATGACGACCGCCCGTCTCGTGCGCGGCACCTTTCTGTCACTGCGCGAAATGGAATACGTGGAAGCGGCCCGCGCGCTCGGGATATCGAATACGCGCCTGGTGCTCAGGCACATGCTGCCGAATGCGCTCGGTCCGATTATCGTGCAGGGCGCGTTGCAGACGGCCTATTCGATCCTGACCGAATCCGGCCTTTCGTATCTCGGTTTCGGCATCCAACCGCCCACGCCGACATGGGGCAATATGCTCAACGACGCCCAGACATATATGACGCGGTATCCCTGGGTCGCAATCTTTCCGGGGTTGATGATTTTTATCACCGTGATGTCGATCAATTTCGTCGGAGATGGGCTGCGCGATGCGTTCGACCCGCGCACGGTTTACGGAAAAAAATAATCTATTCAAGCGTAAATTCGGCTGCGTCTTCGTAGAGTAGGTGCCTTGCATTGACGCCCGGTCTTTTGCCCGCGCGTCCGCAGAAGCGAGACTCTTTCAAGAATTCTCGCTTCTCAATAATCCCGAATAATCCAGCTCCACGAACGGCGTCGTGCAGGGATTCCCATCTGCCAACCACATGTGGGCTGTATTCAGGTCCATAATGACCGATGCAATCGTTGCGTACTGCTGCGGCTCAGGTATTGTCGGGTCCGGGTGGGAACAGACGGCATAGGGCAGGTTGAAATGGTCCTGCAGCGCCTGCTGGAGCCCTGCCACGTTTACTTCCCGCTTCGACCTGCTCAAATATTTCGACATCCGGTGGTAGCGTACCAGGCTGTCCGGCCCGCTCCAAAGACCGACATCCTTGAAATCACTCCCAGTTTGCAGGAAATGGTTCGTATGGGCAAAAGAATCGTTCTGCGGGAATTGAACATGCAGTCGCGAGAAATCGCCGGGGGCCGATTCGACGTTCGCCGCTTCACCATCTCGGTGAGCGATCAGGTAATTCGCCGCAGATGCACGCACATGGTAAGTAATGGCGAATAAAGCACCGGAGAGCGAAGTCGATTCGAGGATTCCGCGCAATACCGCGTGGTATGGAACAGCCGGCTCACCGCTGTCCTGGTCTGTGACCAGTGCATTCGTCACCAATCCAAGCCCGGCGGCATTCATGCCCGTTTTTGCCAGCAGGCCGGCTTCCACTACCGAGACAAAATTCGGCAGTCCTTCCGGCTCGGCCTCAAGTACGATGACCGATTCTGCCGTCTTCGGTTTCCAGTCCCAGTTCTGACCGATGACCGTGTGCGTACCGGTGTTGTTTTCCGGCAGACTCACGACGCACGTACACTCCGCCGCGGATGCGCGCGCCACCGCAGCGTTCATGATCTCAGTCCGCACGTTGATCGCCAGCACGTCCTCATACGCCACGCCGGCGCCTGAAGCAATTCCCTTTAATTCATCGATGAAATGTGCACGGTAAGCCCTGATCGGCTCTTCGTATTGGACGGCATGGTCGCGCACGCGCGTCCAGTCCCAACCGGCATAAAACCGGAAGATTTCCGCGTAAATCTCAATACTGCGCCGGATGCGTGATTCAGCCTGGCGGCCGTACTGCAGGCCGCGGTCCCCTGGTGAACCGTTGACGCGAATATGGGGGAATGACGTCTGCGGCATCAATCAGAATCAGCGCAGACGGAAATGGGAATCGACCATTGGTGGATGTCTTTGAGGATCAAAGGGACGATCATCGTGGTAGTTTTAATCACACCCGGTACTTTGCCGATGACTTCTGTGATGAAATTGTACAATTCTTCATTATCACGCGCGACGATCTGGACGCCGACGTCTCCCTCGCCCATCGAACAGCCGACATACGTAATGCACTCGTACTCTGCCAGGCTCCTGGCAACTTCCAGGACATGTCCGGATTCAACCTGTACGTTCGTGTCCGCAATCACGCGATAACCCAGCATCTTCGGATTCGGGACCGCGCTGATCCGGATAATCCCACCGTTCAACAGCTGGTCAATCCGGTATCGTACGACCCGTTCTGACACATCTCCCAGTCTCCTGGAGATCTCAGAACTGGACAAACGACCGTCTTCCATAAGGATGTCTACAATTTTTTTGTCAATGATGTCAATTTCTTGCATATCTTCTCTTAAAAATTTCCGTTTTCTACATAATGTATCATAATCAATCTTACCAGTCAAGCAGGACGGACCCTGAGGTTGAACCATCAAAGGATCGAAAATAGGCCAGGCAGGAAGCCCGGTGTAAAACAAGGAATCACAGATGAGCAATAAAAAGCACAACTGAGATCACACCATATGCCAGCGGGCAAGTTACGCATCGAGAAAGCCGGTTGTGGTCCGTTAACCCATACGTCACATTGAAAAAATTCACATTTCCTTTATAATATTTTTGTTCGAAAGATTCATTTGACTCCGGATCGAACCTTGGTTTGTATGGAGACAGAAATTTTTCTTCTCGCTTCTCAAACTCACATATTCATTTTCATAGACCTGCTGGTCAATCCTTCGTTTTCCCGGCAGTAATGGAACGCTGTTCCTTGTCTGCATAGAAGTTCTAATTCATTCATGTAAGGAGAAATCATGGTCCCCAAGAACTCTTTTCGCTCCATCCTGTTTACAGCGTTTCTGGTGCTGGCCGTCTGGCTTGCCGTCAGTACCGGCGGACCCGCTGTAGACCTTGTAGAAAATTCCGCCGGGCCCCTGGCCTTCGCACCCGGCGCCGGTACGGAAAACGGCGCTCCGGCAGCGGACCGTGGCCAATCAAGCCCGGTCGTCGTCAATCTGCGCAAGATACCCCCGGGACAATACGACCCGATGAACCAGTTCGACCGCTGGCAGCGCGGTGAAATCCTGCTCGAGCGCGGCGACAGCATCATCGACCGCGCGAAGATGGAAGACCTGAAAGTGGCTGCCATGGATCTCCCGGTCTCCGCCAATATTTCCGGAGCCGGGGGACAGCAGGGCATCAATGCCCCGTCTGCCCAAATAGGTTTCGACAGTCTTGATTACACAGAATGCTGCGGCGGCGGCGGCAACGTCCCGCCCGATCCGGAACTGGCCGTCGGCCCGAACCATGTCATCGCGGTTGTGAACGTCGCATTCGAGATTTACGATAAGTCGGGTACCAACCTCGCGGGTCCGACCACTTTCGCCAGCTTCATGTCCGCCGATCCGGCCTGCACCGGCGTCTTCGATCCGAACGCAATTTACGATGAAGAACACGATCGCTACATCCTGGGCATCGACGCAAACGGCGCGGCTTACTGCCTCGCCGTATCGCAAACCGGCGATCCCACCGGAGCCTGGAACATTTACTCCTTCAATACCGGAAACAATTTCTTTGATTACCCGCATGCCGGCGTCGGACGCGATGCAATCTACATGGGCGGCAACATGTTCCGCTGCCGCGGACCGTTTAACTGCACGTTCGCCGAATCGCGCGTCTGGGCTTTCGACAAAATTGCCATGTACAACGGGCAGACTGCGGCCTTCGTCAGTCGCGCCCTTCCGAAATCCGAAGACACCCCTCAGCCGCTCCACCTGCACGGTTACGCCCAGGGCACCTGGCCGGCCAGCGGTCCGCACTACTTTTTCTCGAGTACCAACTACAACGGCGCGACCTACAGCGTCTTTTCATGGACCAATCCATTCGGCTCCAACGCCTTAACAAAAGTCGGCACGGTTGACCTGAACGCCGCTACCGGCGTTACAGCGGGCATGCCGGTGAACGTACCCCAGTCCGGCGGCCAGACCATCCAGGCGAACGACTTCCGCCCGCAGGATTTCGAATTCCGCAGCGGCTTTGCCTGGAGTGTGATGACCATTTCCTGCAACCCGGGCAGCGGCACAGTCAACTGCGTGCGCTGGGCCAAGATCAACCCGGCCACCGCAACAGTTGTAGACGCCGGTGTTTACGGCAGCAATGGAGAGCACCGCATCTTCGCAGACCTGGCTGTCGACGCCTGCGAGAACATGGCTGTTGGCTACACGAAGTCGAGCACCGGTATTACCCCCAGCATTTTCTATAACGGGCGGCATGCGTCGGATCCCGCGGGAACGCTTCAAGCCGAAAACCTGCTGAAAAGCGGCGAAATCGCCTACACCTCTTTCGAAACGAGCGCACCGCGCCGCTGGGGCGATTACACTGAAATGACCATCGATCCCGCAGGCACAACCTTCTGGTACCTCGGCGAATACAGCAAGAACACCGGCACCACGAATGGGCGCTGGGGTACGTATGTCGGCTCATTCACTTACAATTGCGACCCGGGCGGCCCGGTGAATTCTGCGCCGGTCGTCACGATCACTGCACCACCGGACGGACAAAACTTCCCATCCAACACGAATATCTCTTTCCAGGGAACTGCATTTGATAACCCGGACGGGGATATTTCCGCCGACCTGGTCTGGTATTCCGACCAACATCCCAATCCGATCGGCACAGGCGCATCTTTCTCTACAGTCCTCGCAGATGGGACACATAACATCACGGCATCTGTAACTGACAGCGGCAATCTTTCAGGTTCAGATTCAGTTACCATCACCGTCGGCAATCCTCAACCCGGCAACACGATGCATGTCTCGGCCATTGACATGACCTACTCCGTCAAGGGCAAGAACTATGACGTCCGCACAACGGTCACGATCGTCGATCAGACCGGTGCGCCAGTCGCCAATGCAACCGTCGATTTGAGGCTGACCCTGCCGGACACCAGCAGCGTCACCGGCTCCGGGGCGACAAACGGACAGGGACAGGTCACTTTCTCTTACAAGTCCAGGCAGATCGGCACATATACTGCAACAGTTACAGGAGTTACGCATTCCGGTTTTACATACAACCCGGGAGCAAACGTTGAAACCAGCGATACGCTTATCGTACCCTGACATTCAATAAGGTTAAAGACGAACGGGGTGGCTAATGCCACCCCGTTTGTTATTGTTTATAGAATTGATGCCGCTAATTGCAGCGGACGATATGGCTCC
>JBFGQG010000061.1:0-12156 GCA_041564295.1 Anaerolineales bacterium
GGTATATTTGCCCAAACAGGCGTTTTTCTGGTTTTAGGGCAGCCGCCGGATTCAAGACTTCCTGGAGACGGTCGTTCAAGGCACTGACGCCTGCAGGTCCGCGGTACATCGGCGCCAGCACCTGTATGTCTTCCTCGGGCTTGTAGCCGAATCGCTCCGGGATCCGGGTCGTAACGACGTCAACAACCCAATCTGCTGCAGTATCGGCATCATCTGCCGGGAACAGGAAAAAGTCCGGGGAGTTTAGCGGGGCAGGCTCCCCACTTTCCGCAGGCGGCAGCGGAGGCGGAAACTCCGGATACTCCCCCTGGTTGATTCGGTGTGCATTGGAAATGATATAGGAGTTTGCAGCCTGGCGGAATATCATGTCAAGCCTAATCACAGGCACAAGCTCGCTCGCAATCAGGTCGCGCAGCACATCCCCCGCGCCTACGGAAGGCAGCTGATCTACATCTCCAACAAAAAGAAGGTGGGTTCCCGGCTCCAGCGCTTTGAGCAGGCTGTTTGCGAGCACGAGATCGAGCATCGATGCTTCGTCCACCACCAGGAGATCGATCAAGAGGGGATTCTCTTCGTTTTGTGTGAATCCGCGTGTAGGCGAATAATCGAGCATTCGGTGGATCGTGCTGGCAGGCCTGCCCGTTGCTTCAGATAGTCGTTTGGCCGCACGGCCGGTTGGAGAAGCGAGGGCATAGCGTTTCCCGTGCTGCTCCACGGCTTCTATGAGCGCACGCAGGGCAGTCGTTTTCCCGGTGCCTGGTCCGCCTGTAAGGACGGTAACTGGATGAGTAAGGGTTGTTTTGATCGCAAATTGCTGCTTTTCTGAAAGGTTGTCTGGCAGCGAGAGCATCGATGGGGGGATATCGGAAAGCCGGGATGGGATCCTGCTCGCCAGGGCGGAGATCCGCCGCGTGACGCCTACTTCCCCATAATACATCGGCGGCAAATACACCGCCGGACCGGCCGCGCCGTTGTCCATTCCATTCAATTCTTCTACAACCAGCCGTTCAGTTTCTTTCAAGCGTTGAATGGCCGGCAAGATCATTTCATCGTTCACGAGGAGCAGCCCGGCAGCGGCACGGACAAGGTCGCCCTGCCAGGTGAAGACGTGTCCGTTATCGGTCTCTGCGTTGATGGCATAAATGATCCCGGCTTCGATCCTGGACGGGTGATCCGGCGCGAGGCCAAGACTCTGGGCGATGGTGTCAGCCGTCTTGAAACCAATGCCGTAAATATCGCGAGCGAGCTGGTACGGATCCGTCTGAACGGTTTGAAGTGCTTTCTCCTTATAAGTCTTATAGATCTTGACCGCGAGATTGGTGCTTATACCGTGCCCGTGCAAGAAGAGCATGATGTCTTTGATCTGTTTTTGCTCGTGCCATGCGGAAGCGATCCAACCCGCACGCTTGGGACCGATGTCCGGCACTTCGCGCAATTTTTCCGCATCATTTTCAATGACTTCGATCGTACGCTCGCCGAATGCGTCGACGATGCGATCGGCCATCTTAGGGCCTATGCCTTTCACCAGACCGGAGCCCAGGTAGCGGCGAATAGCATCGACGGTGGCTGGAAGCGATTGTTCACAAATCTCGACCTGGAACTGGTATCCGTGCTTTGGATGGTTGATGTAATTGCCCTGCAGTTTGAGATACTCCCCTGGCGCCAGCTCCGGCAGGTTACCGACGATCGTGAGCAGGCCTTCCCTGTTGACGCCGTGAGCCGGAAACGCCGCTCGCCGCCTGTCCGGGCGCAGCCGGGCGACAGTGTAGCCGTTTTCAGGGTTGTAGAAGGTGATGCGCTCTAAAGAGCCGGTCAGGGTATCCAAGGTTCATGTTCGCTTTCGAATGAATCAAATACATTTCAAACAAGCGTATTATGCCATTAACACGGCTGAAACCCGCGGCTGCCAATGCCTTTCTCACCGACCTCAGACCGGTTACGAAAAGTCCCTGGAAGCGCTGGGCTAAAATTCAGCGCCCACAGGGACCTCTTGTGATAATTTGCCGGCCGAAATTGGCGTGCAGATTCTTTATGATTGCCGGGGATTTGGATCGTCTAAGGCTTGAACTGGCCGGCCCAATCATCTCCCAGGTTGACGACGACGTCCACGGAGCTGTTTGGATCGTAACGGAGGTAGATGAGATGCGGCTGGATCTTGAGTTTTTCAACCAGGAGCTGGACCGTATACGGATTGCCGGTGTAATCAATGATCTGGGTGAATACGTAATTCTGGTCGGCATTTCCCGCGTCGTCCTGCGAGATTTCAAAGCCATTTTCGTTCAAGAAGTTCACAGTTTCACCGGCGAGCCCCGCAAAGAACGTGCCGTTCAGAATCGAGACTTTTGCGTCTTCCAGGTTGGCGCGTTCTTCCGGTGATTTTCCTGCCAATGGGCTTGAGAGATCGACCGTCCCAAAGACGTAATCCCGGATCAACCGGATCTGGTCCGGCAATGGTTTGAGCACCTGGTCACCGTCAGGTGTGGTATAGAAAATGATTTGCTCACTGCCGACAACGCCGCGGCGGATATTTTCTTCAGGAATATTCGTCGCAAGCAGGCCCAATGAAATGGCCGTTTGGAGGTCCATGTCGGTTTTAACGCCGGTAGCCAGTTCGTTGTAAAGCAACGGTGCTTTCGTCAGTAGAATCGGGATCAGGTCGAAGCTGAGCACACGTTCTCGCACAGCCAGGATCACCTGCTGCTGGCGCTGGGCGCGGTCAAAATCGCCACCTTCCGTGCTTCTGGAACGTGCATAGGCGAGAGCCACATCTCCAGGGAGCACCTGGAGACCGGGCTGAAGCACTTTCGGAGGCTTGGGTCCTATCACGTCGACCTTGACGGGAGTCTGGATATCGACTTTTAATCCGCCGATTTCGTCGATCATGCGCACGAAGACGTTGAAATCAACTTGCGCATAGTAATTAATATCGACGCCAATTAATTGCTCGACGGTCTCAACGGCCAGTGCAGGCCCCCCACCCGGATACTGGTAAATGATCCCGTTGCGATAAGCAGTATTGATGCGATCGTATTGGAAACCCGGGATCTTCACCCAGAGATCGCGCGGGATCGACAGCATCCCGGCAGTCTGGCTCAGCGGATCAATCGTCAACAGGATGATCGAATCGGTCCTTGGAGCTTCATCACCGGCTTCCCAGTCCCTGTAATCGAGGCCCAGCAGCAGCAGAGTGACCCTTTCTGACCCCGACCATTCGTATTCGGACAGGTCGATCGAGTCGTCCGGAACTTCCGGATTCTCACCGGGTGCAGGTGTGCCGTTTTCTGAGCTGATGCCCGGTCCCTGGCTGGATGACCCCCCGGAACCGCTCGGCGAGAAGCTGCCGGTTCCTTCAAATGGGCTCGTTAATGCAAAGTATTTTGCGGTGGAAAAGCTGAAAACAGCCGCAACGACGACGATGATAATAAATACGATTATGGCGGTCCAACGCAGCCATCGTTTATCTTTCATGGGAGTGCTCCACTATTGGCCCAATCATCGCCAAGGATGATTTCGATATCCACGCTTTGCTGCGGGTCGTAACTGTGGAAGATGCGGGCGGGATTGACGTTGAGATTGTCAACCAGAAATTGCATTGTATTCGGTTTGCCGGTGAAATCGACGATCGTGGTTGCCGCATATATCTTGTCTGCATTGCCTGTGTTCATCACGGAGATCCCTTGCTGTGTAAGCCATTCGGCCGTTCGAGCTGCCAGGCCCGGGACTGTCGTACCGTTTAATAAGCTGATATTCGCATTCTCATTTTCAATCAACTCTTCAGGAGAAAGGTTGACAGAAATCGGATTAGCGGCTGCGTTTGGTGTAAAGATTTCATCGCGCAGCACACGTATTTGATCCGGAATCGGCACCAGGATGAATTGACCGTCATTCGACCAATCGAAAGTGACCTGGTCTTCCCCGATCACGCCGCGCTGGATGCTCTCATGCGAAATCTGGCCGGAGAGTAGCAGGAGCCGTATGGCCTGGTCGAGGGTCATATTCGTGCGGATCCCCCCGGCTAACTGGTTGTAAAGGGCCGGAGAGCGGGCGATCAATGTCGGGATCATGTCGAAGCTGATGATCCGGTCGCGGATGCCGATAATGACCTGCTGCTGTCGCTGCGACCGGTCGAAATCTCCTCCGGGAGTATTGCGAGCGCGGGCGTATGCCAGGGCGACCGGACCAGGAAGTGTCTGAATGCCAGGCTGGATGTGTTTCGGCGGTGCATCTCCGAGCGGATCCACTTCGATGACCTCAGGCACGTTAATTTTGACGCCGCCGATCTCGTCCACCATGGTGACGAATGCGTTGAAATCGACCATTGCGTAAAAGTGGATGTCGATGCCGAGAAGCTGTTCGATCGATTTCATCGTCAGCCCAGGACCGCCGCCGTCCACTCGATTGATCTCACCGGTCTGGAACGCAGTGTTCAGCTTCCCGTACGAGAAACCGGGGATTTCAACCCAGAGATCACGAGGCACGGATAGCATACCGGCGGAACCTGTTTCCGGATCGATCGTCACCAGAATCATTGTATCCGTCCGCCCGAGGCCATTTCCGTCCTCCCAACCGCGGTAGTCCAGTCCCATAACGAGAATCGTCACGCGTTCGTTCCCATCCCAGGGGTCCGGTGTCGGGTAGCCCACCGGCTGGACAGGCGCATTCGGGTCAAAATCTGCGAGAAAGGATCCTCCGGGCGTGTCTGGTCCTTGAGACCGGTCAACCGGATTGAAAGTTTCAGTATTCGTTCCGTTCCATTCTGCGACCAGATCACGCACAGTATCGTATGCGAGCACCGCGACAATGATTACTGTTGCGACGAATGCGAGACCAATAAATAAGAAGGGTCGTGAAAAAGTGCGTTTCATAACGATCAGCCGACCTGCGATTATATCATGGGCATTCGGCCTGGCGCGTGCGATCAGTTTCAGGCACGAATGCTATTCTGGAGCAGATGGTTGAGGCTTTTCGGGCATTCGTCATAAGCCCAACCTCCATTATTATCTGTGGTCGAATGGATAAACGTCAAGTAGAATTATGTGGCTTTCTGAGAAGGTGATTTTCTGGAAATACAGTCCCATGTCTTTGCTTACCGTCACGAACCTCGCGAAATCATACGAACCCGTCGATATTTTTGCCGGCGTTTCTTTCAGCCTGCCGCACCGCGCCCGTTACGCCATCGTCGGGCCGAACGGCGTTGGCAAGACGACTTTGCTGCGCATACTCGCCGGACTGGATGCCTCTTCAAGCGGCAGTGTGCATATTGCGCGCGGTGTTTCTATTGGTTATCTTCCCCAGGAAGCCGGTCTTCACTCCAATAACACACTCTGGGAAGAATGCCTGAAGGCGTTTGACAACATAATGGAGCAGGAAGCGGAGCTTGCTCGCCTGGAGAGGGAACTCGGCAAACCGGGCCATTCTGAAGACGAACTGGCGGAACTGTTGGACCATTATGGCTCCCTTCAGGCCCGGTTTGAGCACCGCGGCGGATACAGCTACGAAAACCAGATCCAGCAGGTGCTCACCGGCCTTGGATTTTCTGAAAATGAATTCCAATACCCGCTCACTCACCTCTCCGGCGGTCAAAGGACACGCGCACTCCTGGCCCGTCTGCTGCTTTCCGGTCATGACCTGCTCCTACTCGATGAGCCAACCAACCATCTGGACATCCAGGCGGTGGAATGGCTCGAGAATTTTCTTCAAAATTGGGGTGGAGCAGTTCTGATCGTCTCCCATGACCGGTATTTCCTGGACCGCGTTGCCACGCATATCCTCGAGATGTGGCGCGGCAGCATGGAAACGTACCGGGGGAACTACTCGAACTATATCACCCAGCGTGAGATTCGCTGGGCCGAACGGCTGGATATTTTTGAGACGGAGAAAGCGCGCTTGTTAAACGAGCTGGACTTTATCAAGCGCAACATCGCTGGTCAGAACGTCGCGCAGGCGAAAGGCCGCCTGCGCCGGCTGAGCCGCACGCTCGAAGCGGTCGAACAGATCGGTTTTGACGGGGTCCGCGGCAAAGCCTGGCACGATGTAGCCGAAGAAGTTGACTACGGTGCCCCGATGGCCGTCGCCGACGCGGAAATGCGGATCAAGGCACTGCGCCCGCCCATCAGCCGGCATCGCAAACTCAGCATCCGCCTGACGCCTGCCAGGCGCAGCGGCAACATCATACTGCGGACAAAATCGCTGCTGGTCGGTTACCCTGGAAACCCTCTCTTCAAAGCGGACGACCTGGAACTGCGCCGGCTCGAATGCGCCGCGATTATCGGTCCGAACGGCTCCGGTAAATCCACTTTCCTCAAAACAATTCTGGAGCAAATACCGCCGCTGCAGGGCCATGCCATACCCGGAGCGAGCCTGGATGTAGCGTATTTTGCCCAGGCGCATGAAGGGCTGAACCATGAATTGACGCTGATTGAAGAAATCAATTCTCTGCGGCCGCGCATGCTGCCTGGTGAAGTACGCGCCTATCTCGCACAGTTCCTTTTTACCGGTGAAGACCCGTTCAAGCGCGTCAGCATGCTCTCCGGGGGTGAACGCGGTCGGCTTGCGCTGGCAAAGCTTTCCCTGACGAACGCCAACCTGCTGCTGCTGGATGAGCCCACCAACCACCTCGATATTCCCGCGCAGGAAATCCTGCAGGAAGTCCTCCAGAACTTCGAAGGCACAATCATTCTCGTTTCACACGACCGCTACCTGATCGACCGGCTGGCCAGCCAGATCTGGGAGATTGACGAAAAAAATGAAAAATTGACGGTTTTCAAAGGCACGTATTCCGATTACCGTGCGCAACAGTTGCAATCCATAGGGGCGCCTGAGGATGAAAACGGCTCTACCGAGCGTGCTGCATATGCAGAACGGAAAAAACAACGCAATTCACGGCAGGCTGAGGAACGACGGTTGCAGGAACGCGTTGTTGAAGTTGAAACGCTGATTCACATCCTCGAAGAACAGCTTGCTGAACTCGGAAAACGTCTGGAGAACCCGCCGGCGGATGCAGGGAAGGTTCAAAAGTGGGGAAAAGAGTATTCTGAAAAAGAAGCGCGTCTGAACGAACTGCTGACTGAATGGGAAAAGCTGCAGGTTAAGTCGGGCTAGGCCGATCCGCGCTTGCTGTGCCATTCTTCTGCCACTATAGCGTAAACCAGCATGTCCCACCACCGGCCTTTAAACCATTCGATCTGCCGGAGCCGGCCTTCGCGCCGCATCCCGACTTTCTCCATCACGCGCCATGACCCTGCGTTTTCAGCGATACATTGTGCCCAGATCCGGCGCAGGTTCAGCTTTTCAAAGCCGAAAGCAACCATGACCTCCACAGCCTCAGTTGCTAAGCCTTTCCCCCAATATTCTGGCGAAATTTCATAGCCGATATCACCAACACCGGAATCAGCCCGTTCTTTGCGCACGCCGCAGTTCCCGATGAGTTCGCCTGTTTCTCTCATAGTCACTGCAAACTGGAATTTAACCCGAGGGACTCGTTCCTTCTGGTTCAGCATCATACGGACAAAGCGGCGCGCGTCCTGTTCTGTCCGTTCGTCCCAGGCATAAAAACGCAGGTAGCGCGGGTCTTGCTGGTAGGCGAGCACCGCCTGCCAATCTTGCATTTCAAATTCTCTCAAACGCAGTCTTGATGTGAGTAGTTCCATCATGTTTCCTGGTATCGTTTCTCATAGCGCCAAATCTGTGGCCAGCGCTGTCCGATAGCGCCGGTCATCAGGATACTGGCGGCTCCACCCAGTATGATCGCGGCCGGGACCCCGATCCATTGCCCGAGAAGACCGGATTTCCACTCCCCAAGTTGGGGCCCGCCCATGAAAAAGACCTGGTTGACGCCCGTCATTCGGCCGCGAATTTCATCGGGAGTTTCCAGCTGGCGGAGCGTGTTGCGTATGATCGAACTCACGGCGTCTGCAGCGCCGATCAGCACGAGTGCCATGAAGGTTAGTGAGAAGCTCCGGGAGACGCCGAACACCCCTGTACCTGCTCCAATCATAACAATAGCAATTATTAATACCCGTCCCTGCCTGCGAATTCCATGCGAAAAGGAGAGTATTAATCCTGCGATGGCGGAGCCGATGGGCCGGCTTGAAGCCAGCCAACCGTACTGAAACGGCCCGACCTTCAGAATATCGGTCGCAATAATGGGCATGAGAGAATCCGCCCTGGTGAACAGCGTGGCGAAGAAATCGAGGAGCATGGACGAAAGGATCAACGGATTGCGGAACGTAAAGCGAATGCCTTCCTGCATGGACAGCAATCCGGACCAGCTGGCACGCTGCCTTTCAGGCAAGGCCGTCCGCTGGCGGACTGGCCCGATAACGATCAGCACGACCAGCATCATGATATGCAGTGCCAGGCTTGCTGAATACGCTGTAGATAATCCCCAATGAGCGATCAGGATGCCGCTAAGTGCAGGCCCAATCAGACCACCGATCTGAAAGCTGATTGCCTGCAGGCTGAAAGCATTGGTCAGGTGCTGCTCTGTAACCAGGTTTGGGACGAGCGATTGTTTTGAAGGCAGGTCGAACGATAACGCTGTCGATTGTACTGCAATCAGTGCGTATAAGGCAGCCAGGCGTTCACCATCGGCGAAGAAGAGCGGACAGGCGGAAACGAGGATTAACACCGACTGCGTGACGATCAGTACGTTCCGGCGTTTGAACCGGTCGGCGGCCATGCCGGCAAACAGCGACAGCAGGAGTATGGGTACAAGGCGCATCAAGCCGACGGTGCCAAGTGCGGCGGGCTGATCCGTAAGCGTCCTGATATGCCAGAGAACCGTCCACGCAAACAGTTGAGTCCCGGCCTCGGCCAGTGCCATCCCTGCGCAGAAAACAGCGAATCGCGGGTGCCGGAAGGCCGGCGGCAGCGTCAACCGCATTGTTTTATCCGGCTTCTGCTGCCTCGTGCGAGTAGTTGCGGATCTGCGGCCAGCGTTTCGCGATCCAGATCACTGAAAGGATACAGGCCGCACCGCCACTGACCACGGCAAAAGGAGCGCCGAATAGCTGGGCCACCAGCCCGGCTTCGATCTCACCGAGCTGCGGCCCGCCGACGAAGAACAGCTGGTTAATGCTGACCATCCGGCCGCGCAGGTGGTCGGGTGTGCGGACCTGCCGGATGGTGTTGCGGATGATCATGCTGACCGAGTCGGCTGCGCCAATCAGGATTAAGGCTGCCATTGAAAGGGCAAAAATCGACGAAAAACCGAAGAGAATCGTTGCCCCACCGAATATGATCACAGCCCCTAGAAGGATCGGTCCTTGCTTCTTTATCTCCTCGACCTGAGAAATGATCAAGGCCATCGATGTCGCGCCGACGGACTGCGCTGCAGACAGCCAGCCGTAGCCTGTCGCACCTACGTTGAGCACGTCCCGGGCAAAGATCGGCATCAGGGCGTTGGCAGAGGAAAAAAACGTCGCGAAAAAATCGAGCAGCATGCTCGAAAAAATAATTGGCCGGGTGGACAGGAACTTGAAACCGTCTTTGACCGATTGGATGCCTGAGACATGGCCTTGCGCATTTGCGCGTTCCTGAGGCACGTTCCCCATCAAAATCAGCGCGATGATCACTGCCCCGAAAGTGATCGAGTTGATGAAGTAGGTATACGGCAGCCCCCATGAAGCGATGATGATCCCGCTCAGCGCGGGACCCACAATGGAGCCGGTCTGGAAAGCGATCGAGGTCATGCTGAATGCGTTTGAAAGGTGCTTCCTGGGTACCAGGTTTGGCGTCAGCGCCTGGCGGGCGGGCAGGTCAAATGCCCCGGCGACGGCCTGGATGGCGGTTAAAAGATAAATGTGCCAGAGCGACAGCGTCTCCTGGAAGCTCAGTGCGCCGAGAGCGATGGCCACGAACATTGCAGAGATCTGTGTGATGTAAAGGACTTTTCGTCTGTCGCGCGTGTCGGCGATGACGCCGCCGATGAGCGAGAATATACCCAGCGGGATAATCCGCGCCAGGCCCAATCCGCCAAGTGCGATGGGGGCTTCGGTCAATTCGCGGATATTCCAGAGCAGTGCCCAGAACTGCATCTGAGAACCGGTGATTGAGACCATGAGACCGAACCAGAGGAGACGGAAACGGCGGTGATTTAAAGATGGGGGTAAGTGTAATTGCATCAGGAATTCGCGCCGCTGACAGCGTTTTCCACCTGTTTGTTGCAGCCACAGCTACAAAAATTATTGCGGACTCTCGTCCGCCTGAAGGATTGTACCTGTCGTAGTGAATTTGTGGTATGAGAAGCGAGTTTTTTTCAAAAATCAAAGTTTGAGGAGGGACCTTGCGAATGCTTAAGCCTTCGCAAGGTCCCTCCCCAAAAAAATTATCAGGTCCCCCAATCTCGCAGATAGAGGAAATCATAACCTACGGTCCGGTTGCTGAGCTTGGCGACCGGCGGCATGACCCGCTTGTAATGACTGCGGCGGACCCGGCGAACCACGTTTTCGACAAAACTCTTCGAAAAACCAGCTTCGATGCATTCCGCCGGACTGTAACGCAGGTCAACCAGCAGGTAAAGGAGCTGGTCAACCTCAGAATATGTGAAACCGAGTTCTCCTTCGTCGGTTTGCCCGACCCAGAGATCCGCGGATGGTGCTTTCGTGATCACAGCCTCCGGCACACCGATGTCGCGGGCGAGCTGCCGGAGTTGAGTCTTGTAGAGATCGCCGATAGGATTGATCGCGCAGGCCGAATCACCGTATATCGTGCTGTAGCCCAGAAGGATTTCGGTTTTATTGCTGGTGCCGA
Organism: Anaerolineales bacterium; assembly: GCA_041564295.1. Classification (GTDB taxonomy): domain Bacteria; phylum Chloroflexota; class Anaerolineae; order Anaerolineales; family JABWBV01; genus DATDOR01. The sequence continues at coordinate 10,753 of JBFGQG010000061.1, forward strand.
CTACGAGTCCATTGAAAGCCGCCGACTGATCGAACAAAACGATCATGCGTGCGCGCGCCATCACGTTGCCCTGGCGGACAGGAGTTGCATCCGGGAAGCGCTCGAACAGCGGATCGACCATTCCTGTGATCTCGAGAGTGAGTGATTGGACGCCGAGACGGTCAACGATCTCCTGGGCGTGCGAGAGGGAATCCGGAGAAGAGGTCCGGTAAGGCATACGGACAGCCAGCACGTTCTCCGGGCCGAGTGCCGCTGCAGTGAGAAAACAAGAGACGGCCGAGTCGATGCCGCCTGAAAGCCCGATGACGGCGCGGTCCATGCCTGTCCGTGTGATCTCATCATGGATAAAGCCTGTCAGTATCTTCCGGGCCAGCCGGGTGTTGATCGATAGGTCAGTTTTCATCTACGGCCTTCCAATCCCGCTGCCGAGGATGCGGTTCATTTCCCGCTGGACAAGCTTGGTCCGCTCATCCCTGAGCAGCGGCAGCCTGGCGCGCGTGCGGTGAAGCTGGTTAAGGTCAATTTCGGCGAGGGTGAGCGCCTCTTCATGATACGGGCCTTGTGCGACCAGTTCGCCGTTTGGGTCGTAAATTGTTGCGCCCCCCCAGAAGTGCAGTCCGTCCTCATAACCCACCCGGTTCGTATGGACGGTGAAGGTCGTGAACAGGCTGGCGTATGCCCTGTTGATGTGCTCCACCCAACGAGCCGATTCCAGTTTCGACTCATCGCTGATGCCGCGTCCGGGGGAAGCGGACATAAAGATCAAAATATCCGCGCCGTCAAGCCAGAGCAGGTAGGGAGGAGACGCGTGCCAGAAGTCTTCACAGATCAGTACACCCAGTCGACCGAAGCGCGTGTCGAACGCCCGAACGGTATCGCCCCAGGCGAAAAAGCGGCCTTCATCGAATAATCCATAGGTTGGCAGGTAGACCTTGCGGTGCACGTGGACCACTTTCCCCTGTGAGAGATAGGCCGCGGCGATAAAAAAGCGGTGGCGTTCGTCCTCATCCACAAAACCGACGATCATATCGAGGCCTTTGCTCGCTTCAAGAAGCGGGGCGAACACCGGATCTTTATCAGATGCAGTGCTGGAGACCGTTGGAACGAGGTCTTGCAGTACGTAGCCGGTCAGTGATAGCTCCGGAAAGACAAGAAGATCGGCGCCCTTTCCTTTTGCCTGAGCGGCTATGTCCAGGTGCTTTTCAAGGTTGGCCTGCACATGGCCAAGGCGTGTGTTGATCTGAGCGAGTGCGATTTTAATTTTCATAGGCCTTCAGTCACTCATCGGGTGATTTTTTTTGAGTAATGCGTAAGTTAGGAGGAGGATTCCCGCTCCAACGGCCATCCAGGCGCCCCATACTTCCGGGCGTATCCCCTGCCAGAGCGGAGAAGGGTCGGCGCGCA
>JBFGQG010000062.1:0-12121 GCA_041564295.1 Anaerolineales bacterium
GCGCGTATACAAGAATTCTATTAATGAAGCATAGGAAGAATATAAATGGGAGTGTTTGGAGTTTCTGAATCTGGTCTTAAGGAGAATGAATCCCCGGTTTTCACCCTCCAATCCCCACGCGTAATCGCGACCTGGAGCAGATTTAGACGGCCGGCTTCTGGAGGCGTAGTGCCTCAAAATAAAATGTTACTCTAGCAGGTCGTTGCCTCAAATACAAATGTTACCGAACGAGTTTCCAAAGCCGGGCAACATTCTCATCGATCCGATCTCGCAAGCTGACCGGATTGAGCTGGAGGTAGAGGTGCATCAGACCGGCTTTGACAGCCAAAGTCACCTCGGGAGAATTGAGTACTCTCTGATAAGGTGTGGCCGCTTGATCGTACTGTTTTTTAACGCTGTTGCCAACCCGCTCTTTGGAAACCAATTTGAGAACCGGTTGGAAGAAGTTGGCGTAGAGCCTGAGGTCCAGATAAATGGCATCCAATAAAGCCAGTTCTAGCTGGGTTTCGAAACGGTCGTAGCCAATCAGGTTGCGGACGACGGACCCGTTTTTCTGTTCGACATGCGCCTGGTCGTTTTTCTTGTAGGGCCGGGAGCGGGTGAAGGTAATCTGTTCTGCCAGGCAGTAACGATACAGCATGTCGTTGATGAATTCGCCGCCGTTGTCGCAGTCCAGGCCCAGGAGGTCGAAGGGCAGGCGGCTGCGAAGAGAGCCAATCGCAGCCAGGACCAGGCTCTGAGAACGATGCAGAAGAGGCAGACACTCGACCCAGCCGGTGGCAATGTCGACCGCAGTCAGGGTGTTGAGGTATTGCCCGGCCGTCGTCTCGCCGCAATGAGCGACCAGATCGACTTCCAGAAAGCCGGGCCGGGCATCATCCCAGTCGGCGAAGGTGCGCACCGGTATGGCTTTTTTGAGCAGATGACCCGGTTTGGTGGTGGCCAGCCCCTTGCGCTGCTCAAATCGAGCTGAGCGCAGGCAGCGATCGATGGTGGAACGGCTCATGTTGAGCAGCAGTTCTTTGACATCCGGCTCCAACTGCATTTCACCGCAGCGTTCCAGCACGGCCACCATCTCCGGCAGGAAGGGTAACAGGCGTTTGGAGCAGATCCGGCCGCAGATCTCCCAGATGCGGGTCAGGGCAATCACCACTGCACCCTGATAGGTCTTGCGCCGTCCTCGGCGTTTCTGCAAACCGCGGGGAAGCCCTTTGTTGAGCAGGCGTACAGCATGCTTGCGGTGATAACCAGTGGACGCAACGAACTCGTCCAGGATCTGGGTTTTCCCTTTTCGGGAAGCTTGCAGGTAGCGTGGCTGCACTGCCACCAGCAGTTCGCGTCGACTGCGTTGACTCATCATATGCTCCTCCAGCGAACCATTTCGTTCGCTGCAAGGTAACATTTATTTTGAGGCAACGGAGTTCTTAAAAGTAAGATTTTTTATGAGGCAATGCGGGAGGAGCCCTAATCAATGACAGTGGTTTATAATAGCTCCTGTGAACCTCCCCGAACCAAAGCTCATCACCACGCAACCGGAGTTGAAAAACCTGGTCGCACGTCTATTAAAAGAGCCGCGAGTATCTGTTGATACGGAGTCGAACAGCCTGCATGCCTACCAGGAGCAGGTTTGTTTGATCCAGTTTTCCATACCGTCGGGAGATTTCCTGGTTGACTCGGTTTTACTGGACAATCTCACTGTGCTCGCACCAGTATTCTCGAGCGATAGGGTTGAAAAGATATTCCACGCTGCTGAATATGATGTCATCTGCTTGAAACGGGATTTTGGTTTCAATTTCACGGAAATTTTCGATACTCAGATTGCTGCCAGGATCCTGGGCTGGAAAAAAGTCGGGCTTGGTAATATCCTGGAAAGCCAGTTCAACATCAAGCTGAACAAGAAATATCAGCGTGCCAACTGGAAAGCCCGTCCGCTGAGCGCAGAAATGATGCGCTATGCCCAGTTGGATACACATTACCTGATCGAACTCCGGGAGCAGTTCGATCAATTATTGGGTAAGAGTTCCCTGAAAGACCTTGCATTGGAGGATTTCCGGCGTATCTGTGATGTGAATGGATCGGCGCCTACGCCAAAAGACAAGATGTGCTGGAAGGTGAACGGATCTCATGAACTGACCCCGCAGCAAATGTCTGTCCTGCAGGAGTTGTGCGTCTACCGAGATTCGGTTGCGAAAAAACTCGACCGCCCGCTGTTCAAGGTCATTTCAGACAGAACGCTGGTCGAAATTTCCCGGCATTGTCCGTTCGACTTCCATGATTTAGGCCAGATTTACGGCGTCCACAACTGGCTGTTGCGAAAGCATGGACGCGAAATCCTGTCTGCAGTTCAGCGCGGCCTGAGCACCGAACCGATTGAACCGCAAAGTAACAGGCGTCCCGGCGCGGCATACTTCAGCCGCTTTGACGCCCTGCACACCTGGCGGAAAGAGACTGCAAGAAAAATGGGGGTGGAGTCAGACATTGTACTGCCGCGCGACTTAATGGAGGCAGTCGTTCGGGATAACCCGACAACCGCCGCCGAGCTGTCAACGGTCCTCGACTCGGTCCCCTGGAGACTGAACAGGTTCGGTGATGATATCCTTAATATTCTTGACCGTACCAATCACCACAATTAAATATGAATGTAATAATCCAACGAGCAGACTGAGTTGAATGAGTTTATTTCAATCTTTGTTCCTTCAACATTCCCTGCTCTTTTCTGTAACATGCATTAGATAAAAGGATATTGCCAGAATGAAAATTCACTTTCACGGTGCGGCCCAGACGGTGACAGGGTCTCAGCATTTGATTGAGGTCAACGGTAAATCGCTGCTTCTCGACTGTGGCCTATACCAGGGCCGACGCAAGGAAGCGTTCAAAATCAATCGGGAATTCGAATTCGACTGTTCAAAGGTCGATGCTGTGATCCTCTCGCACGCACATATCGACCACAGCGGAAATCTGCCTCACCTGACGAAACTCGGTTACGACAGGCCTATCTACTGCACCCCCGCCACGAAAAGCCTCTCCGAAGTTATGCTCGCAGATTCCGGGCGCATTCATGAGAGCGATGCGGTTTACATGAACCGCAAGCTTGCAAAACGCGGAGAACCTCTCGTCGAGCCGCTTTACACTGTTGAGGATGCAAGTCGCGCTGCAGGGTACCTCGAATCAGTGCCCTACGATCGACCATTCGAGCCCATTCCGGGCGTGAGGGTGAAATTTGTTGAGGCCGGCCATATCCTTGGATCGGCGGCAGTTGTCCTGGATATCGAGGAGAAACAAAGGGAAAAGCGCCTCTGGTTTTCGGGAGATATCGGGCGATTTGATAAACCGCTTCTGCGGGACCCGGTCCTGCCTGAGGATGCCGATATCCTTCTGATGGAGTGCACCTATGGCGACAAACCACATCGCGATCCGATGGAATCTTTCGACGAATTGTTACAGGTGGTCAAACGTACGATCGACCGGCGCGGAAAAGTCATCATCCCATCCTTCGCGGTAGGCCGGACGCAGGAACTAGTTTACTGCCTGCACCTGATGATCGATAAAGGCGATATCCCTGCAATCCCCGTTATTGTAGACAGCCCGCTTGCGGTCAACGTTTCCGATACGTTTCGCAGGCATCGCGATTGCTTTGATGAAGAGACGCAGGAATTTATGGAAAAGGACCCGCATGGGGGTGCGCTCGGTTTTCACCTGATCAACTACGTCCGTTCGGTCGAAGAGTCGAAAGCGCTCAACGACCGGGACGATCCGATGGTCATCATCTCAGCTTCTGGTATGGCTGAAACCGGACGGATACTGCACCATTTGAAAAACAACATCGAAAACCCGCGCAACACGGTGCTGATCGTTTCCTGGCAGGCCCCGCATACCCTCGGGCGCCGCCTGGCTGACCGCGCGCCTTACGTCAAGATCTTCGGTGAAAAATACGAACGCCGCTGCGAAGTTGCCACAATCGGTGGTTTTTCAGCGCATGCAGGCCAGGATTTGCTTGCGGACTACGCATTGAACGTGAAAGATAGGGTGAAAAAGGTGTTCCTGGTTCATGGTGAACATAAAGGCGCTGACCCCTTGATTGAGCGCCTGGCCGCAAACGGAATGGACCAGGTTTATTTTCCCGAGCTGCATTCTTCGTGGGAGGTGGTTTAAAGTTGAAGGTTTAAATTCGTGTTTGCGGGTTTCAAAGGATCGATTGCAAATATGTAATATTGTAGATCCAGAAGGATTGCACTGGACTCAAATAACCTTCAGCTTTCAACTCGCTTCCTGTGCTATAATTCCGCCTCGAATTGGAGAGGTGCCAGAGTGGTTGAATGGGGCGGTCTCGAAAACCGTTGTGGTCTTAGGGCCACCGTGGGTTCGAATCCCACCCTCTCCGCAGCAAAGACGATCCCTGCAAGTGGTAGCCCTGCAGGGATCTTTTTATTCGCTGACCCAGGTGCAGCTTTTAAGCCACACCTGGCTGGCAGCATCCGTTATACATGAACGGGACAAAATTATAAGGTTTTCTGAAGGATTTTCCTTAGGAAACGCTCGCGCCGGCTTCCCTCTGGGATCATCCTGCGCAATCTTCTGGCAAATTGGTATGTGATACCCTGGGTGATATTTTCCAGCTCGCGCTCCTGTGACTTAATGACCTGCTCGTTCTGTGCCAGCTGGTTTTTCAGCTCCAGGTTCACACCCCGGATGGTGTTGCGCTCCTCAGCCACTCGCGCCATAATCCTTTCGTAGTCGCGCACAATTCGGTGTGTGGGCTCTGATTTCCGCCGGAAGCGGACTGCCCAGGGAGTCAGAAAAGATGCATCGAAGTCAACGTCGCGATAAAAACTGTGGCGAGCGAAATGCTCCGCCCAATATTCAGGAGGTTGAACGTTGAAGTGGGTCGTTTCGTTGAAATCGCTGGGAGAAGATGAGAAAAGGATATCATCCGTGTGTGCACACAGGTTTCCAACAGCTTTTTCTGCATCAGCTTTATGCAAATGTTCCAGCACTTCGATCGTAACGATCAGGTCATAGGTCTGCGGAAAAGGGTCCAGAATCGACGCGACGGAACAAAATGCCCTGGTAGATGCATGGACGTTCTCAATTGCGAACGTAGACACATCGATACCGTAAGCCTCAGATCCCCGGGCACGCAGCTTTTCCACGAGAAAACCCATCGCACAACCTGCGTCTAATACGGATGAGGGGCCAATATCACTGACGATCCTTTCAGCTATTGAATCAAAAAATGACAGCCATTCGGCAGTCCGCTTATACGGCTTGCCGCAACCATATTCATAATAAAAAGCATCATATGTTTCGGAGGACTTCATCAGCAGCTCATTTTGTTCGTTTTCCGGAACAGAAGCGCGTAGCGCTCTAGAGCCGTATTATAAAACATTCAATTCCCGAACTATCGTTAGGTCCGGGCGAAAATCTACCCGACTGCGTCATATCTTATTGAATGGTTAATTGCTCTCGAATATTCGAAAGGTGTTTAAAGAACTGAAGATATACACAGGGGAAAAATTGTGAAATCTGAGGGCGTATCAGCTATAATCGTGAATATTGGGTAGCGCATTCTTGATCTTCATTTTGTGCAATAGTATCTTGATACTCATGCTGGAGGAGCACGATGAAACCATTCCACAAGTCCCGCTTTATTCGTTTTTCTCTAATCATTTCATCTATTCTTTTTGCCTGCAACCTGATTTCCAACGTTTCAAGCGAACCGACGGCTGTCCCGACGCCGACAGATGTGCCGGTCCAACCGACTGCGGTCACTGCACCTACCCAGGCAGCTGAACCGACAGCTGTCCCTACGAGCCAGGAACAGGTGACGGTCGGTTCCGGTGACCTGGAGATGGTGATGGTCAACAGCTTCCAGGACAGCTTCGACACATGGAATATCGTCGGCCTGGTAAAGAATAACGGCAACCGGTTCATTGACAATATCGAAATCGAGGTTGAAATCTTCGATGCGGACGGAAATTCGCTGTTCGTCGATATTGCTTACACCGACCTCTATAACCTGGGGCCAGGAGAATCGACGCCATTTTCCATGTACATTTACGAGGAAATGCCGAATGCCGATAACTACGAAGCACGCATTGTAGGAAGCAGCCTGGGCGAACTGGAACGCGCAGTACTGGACCTTACGAACACAAAAATGACCATTGACGATATAGGAGACATTCACATCACGGGTGAAATGATCAATAACGGTGACCGGCCGATCGTAATGAACAGCCTCGCTGCGGCGACATTCGATGAGACCGGTCTCATTATCACGGCTGATTCCTACGCTGTCGCCGTGCGGTATCTGGATCCCGGTGATGTTGGTCCGTTCCGGGTAACGATGTCAGGTTCGGAGGATCCCGAGGTGGTTGTCGACAAGTTCGAGATCTACGTCGACGCGCAGTTTGATGAGCCGATCACGCCCTTCAATATCATAATCAGTGATGCAATCTACTATCTCGACAACTTCGACGATCTGCACCTGGTAGGCGAAGTCACGAACAGCGACGATATCCCGCTCAACCTGACCTTGGTTGCCGGGATTTACGACGCTGCCGGGCTGGTTCTTGACGCGGCCAGCACGACTCTGTCTTTTGGTGCTATCGGAGCCGGCGAGACTTTGCCATATGATTTCGAATTTTGGGGGCCGATGAACTATGCGCCTGACATGCTCGACCTCGCAGATTCCTATACGATCCAGGTCGACGGTTACTGGACCTGGGATACGACTGTAGAACTGATCGAGATATCGACCCAAAACGACGCAAATACATTTGATGAATTTGGCGGAGAATTCACCGGCCAGATCGTGAACGATTCAGGAGGAGTCCTTTCCTATATCACAGTGCTCGTATACCTGCGTGATTTGGAAACCGGCCAGATTATTTCGAGCGACTATGATTTCATATTTGAAGAGATTCCTGACGGTGGAGTAGCGGATTACACGGTCTACATCAGCACGTATGAGGGCTTCGACGTCAATACTACCGAGTATTATATCGTTGTGAAAGGCGAGCGCCCTTGATCGTGTTCAGGGTTTGCCCTTTAAAACTATAGCTGGAAAAGGGTAACGAATAAATAAATGCGTGCCGTCAGATTTGACAGCACGCATTTTGTTTAAATTCCGGATCGTCTAAGCTAGAACTTTATCCGGCAGCATCTTTTCCAGAAGATTCTCGAGGGCCATGGTGTGGCTGCAGCGTTGCCGGGTTTGGAAAAAGTCGCAGGTGCATTGCCACGCTTCGTTCTCGAGCGTCACAATGTGATCGTTATTCGTGCCATTGAAGCGAACCCGAAGCGTTTCGAATTTAATCCGTTCAGGCTGTTCCGCATACATTTTCGCTTTTTGAATTTTTCCGATCAATCCTGTATCCATATTTGGTTCTCCTTTTTGCGGATGGATTAATAATTTTTTATCTGCTCATGATTTGCGAACAGAGTCGTTCTGGGTCATTGCCTCAAAAGAAAAAGACACGCACAAAGATGCGTGTCTTCTATTTATCGTTCGACTTGAGGCTTTGATCTCGCATGGCTGGGAGTTTCCTTTGAGCGGTTTCCCGTTCGATGAAAATATTATACTTCGAAAACCCGTTGCCAAATGAAATCTTAATCTTGCAATAACATTTCAAAGTATCGGGACGTTCTGCAACGCATCTCCGCTGCCGTTGACGGCGGCTGTGACGAGCACAGGATTGCCGTTGTTGTCTTCGATCAGGACAGCCTCGCCAGTTTTGAAAGTGCTTGCTTCGTATCGGATTCGTTCCCCCGTAACAACCCGTTCACCTGCACGAATGCGGTCCAGCAGTTCTCCCCGCCGGATCATTCTCCGGTCCGACCAGGTGGCTCCGCGTCGCTCAAATGCGCGCACCCAGTCAATCAAACCCGGCTCCTTATATTTTACTGCAACGACGACAACATCGAACTTAGGACGTCGTAGAAAGGGCATTTCTTCCTCCAAAAAAGCGACCCGTAGGTCGCTGATTAGTCGGGGTGCGCGGACTCGAACCGCGGACCTCCGCGTCCCAAACGCGGCGCGCTACCAACTGCGCCACACCCCGAAACCGGAAGCAGTATAATGCCACCGACCGACCTGCGTCAAGGATCGGAAGGGCTTTCCTACGAATTCAATATTGACAAAATTTGACGAATGAAACAAAGTTAAAGGCAGGAACGAATCAGCGCTTTCCCTCAACACTGATTCGCTGACCAAAATGGACCCTGTCCTCTACCACGCCCACCACACTCTCCGCTCCGACGACCTGACTTTCTGGCGCGATCTTGCTTTGAAGGCGCCCGGAACCAGAAATATGCCGGGAAAAACGCTGGAGCTCGGCTGCGGGACAGGGCGTGTACTGCTTCGCCTTGCCAAGGAACATCTTAGAATCGTCGGACTCGATAACGATCCCGCCATGCTCCAGTTCATCCGCCAGAGCATCCCACCGACGATTAGCCATCTCATTGAAATTCACAGCGCAGACATGCGGGATTTCGACCTGGGTGAGTCGTTTCCCCTGATCATCCTGCCGTGCAATACCCTCAGCACGTTCGACAGCCAGGACCGGACCCGGATTTTCCGTTCCGTTCGGAAGCATCTCTCACCAGATGGTGTGTTCGCTTTTAGTGTTCCGAACGGTCTCGTTTTAAAAGATCTTCCGGCTGTGGGGGAGGAGGAACTGGAAGATGAGTTTGCACACCCGGCGACGAACAACCATGTGAACGTCTATAGCAGCTGGCAGAGAGATGCCGACAGCATCTCGTTCTACTGGCGATATGAACATGTTTTTCCTGATAGTCATTCAATCAAAGCGGAGCACTCGACGACCCATTTCCTCGATCCACCTCAGACATACGTGTCCGAGTTATCTTCAACGGGTTTGAAGCCGATTACCGCCTACGGGGACTTCTACCATGCAAAATTCGAGCCGGATTCGCCCTATTTCGTCGTAATGGCAAGGCCAGTTTGAAATACCCCCGATCGGGAGATAATCAAGTTTAGTGATAAAATCTACGCCGAATCTCTCAGGTAAGAATACCTGGACTCAAGGAGGAATAAATGGATAATCCTGAAGAAAAGAAGGACCAGGTTACGCCTGTTGATACGCCTGCCGGCATTCCGAAAACTGAATCGCCAAAAGAGCCAAACGCGGTGAAGGACCAGCCGAAGCCGGCTCCTGAAGGGAAAGCTGCTCCCGAAAAGAAAGCCCCCGGAAAACTCACATTGTTTATGCGTCGGCTGCTGAGGTCGATGGCCGTTGCCCTGATTCTCTTTGGTGCCGGTCTGATTACCGGTTACTTCCTGCTACAACGCCCTGCAGTCAATTCAGTCACCGCACAGGTAGACCAGCTGGAAGGGGAAAAAGCTGAACTCGAATCCCAGATCACCGACTTAGAAAGCGAGATCAGCGACCTCGAAGGACAGGTGAAGGCGCTCAAGCCTTTTGAGGAAGAGAACGTTTTGCTCGCAGCCGAACTTGCGAATTCCGAACTGCATGTTCAGGTGCTTTCCGTCCTCCGCGATGTTCAGTCCGCCCAGTTTGCTCTTGCCGACGGGGAAGTCGATGCAGCCGCGTTGAGTCTGACCCGAACGGAAGAGAAGCTCGAGGATTTGCGAGGTATGCTGCCAGCCGATAACCAGGGAGTAGTGGATGGGATGCTCCAGCGTCTCGAATTAGCTCTTAACGGTTTAGCTGACGAGGACTTTGTAGCAGCCGCCTCAGACCTGGCCGTACTTGCCAATTCCCTGACGGAGATTGAAAACAAGCTGTTTACCGCCCCTTAATCCCGCGACCTGCAAAATAGAAGGGCGTGACGGATTTTCCGTTGCGCCCTTCTATTTTTTCCCGGCAGTTATTCAACGTAGGTCTGATCGATCAGACAACCGCAGGCTTAAAATGCCGGATAATTCGGATCCCCCTTGCGGATAATTCGGACCAGAACTAATCCACTGATTACGCCACTAAGCACTCCGGCAAGCACAAATCCCAGGCCGAACATCATAGAATTAAGCACTGCCGCACCGATAGACCACGCCAATGTGTGCCCCAGGATCCATTCCCAGGCATTCCGACGGATAGGACGGAGGACGAGCCACTGTGGGAAGCTGACCACTGTGCCGATCAACAGGCCCGAGACTACGAAACCGCCAGTCGCGTTGACGCCCAGGCCGAGAATCAAACTGAGGCAGACCCCCCAACCGGCCATCGTTGCAATGAACCACTGCGTCTTCCAATTGCTGGAAAACGGTCTGCGGAGTGGTCGAAAGATGATCCAATGATTTAGAGCAAATCCCGAACCGACGGCCAGGCCTGCGACCAGCCAATAGGTAAACCGCCAGGATCCGTTGGTAAATAACTCGATCAGCGTAGAAAGCCACCAGGCGAGACTGATCCCGACGATCCAGGACACGGTATTTGCCATCACCCACTGGAACCAAAATGACCAATAATTCAATTTGTGACTGTTTCGATTTTCCACTATTCAGAGTATAGCAGTTAATCATGTACTTTTGTTAAGCATAGGTGTGTACAAATTCGAAATGAAAATAGACATCTATTTTTCCACCACCTGTTGCTTCCATTTCTCCCTTCGGATTCACGCGGATGTGCGCACCAACGATCCTATTTGAATTTTCAATTCGTCCAACCTTCATGTTAAAATAGACCTGTGGCGGATAAATCCTTCAACGATCTCATCCCGGCGCGCAACGCCGATGTACATCGTCGACACCGGAAAGAAGTATTCTGGCAGATCACATTCCCGATGATCCTCGCATCGTTGGTGTTGCTCGGTGTCTGCAGCCTCACGGTTTTCATCGCCATGGGCCAGGAAGGGGCAGGTCTTTGGAGAGATATCTCGCTGATATGGATGATTTCGCCGGCGCTGATCTTGTCGTTAATCCCTTTCGCCATTTTCGCAGGAATGGCGTATGGCATAGTCCGGCTGATCGGCGTGCTTCCCGGTTTCTTCTTTAAAGTCCAGAGATTCTTAACGAATCTAACTGAAAGGATTGAATCGATTTCAAATAGGTTGGCTTCCCCGATCATCCGCGTCGGGAGCTTTTTGGCAGGGCTGCGCAAACTGAAGGGTTGAATAGGTCCCGCAGCCGGAAATCACGGAGAATGCATATGTCAACGAGTGGTAACTGGAAATCCAAGACTCTATTTATGGGGATAATTATCGGCGCATTAGCCGGATTGGGGGCTGCATATTTAATCGTGCAGCGTGCAGAACGTGAGGGAAAAAATCCGGAAATGACCGCCGGCGAAGGCGTGAAACTGGGTCTCCTTGTTTTAGGCGTTCTGCGCCAGATCGCACAATTAGGTGAATGAACTTTCATTCTCCTGAAAAAATAGAGGAAGGCCTTCCGATCGGAAGGCCTTCCTCTATTTTTTCAACCATTCCCGTCATGCAGGAACGATCTCGTACGCGTACTCGATCGGCGCAGCTTTATCGAGCATGTTGGAAGCCGGGCAATACCGGGTTCGAGAGAGCTCAATGGCTCGTTCCACAGCTGCCGGATCGATATCGTTTCCGGTCACGATATAGTGGACGCTGATTTTTGTAAAAACATGCGGATGGTCCTCCGCCTGTTCGACATCAACTTTGACTTCGAAATCTGAAACATCCTGGCGCTTCTTCTGTAAGATGGAAATCACGTCCATACCTGTGCAACCCGCCAGGCTGATGGCCATTAATTCGAGCGGGCGAAAGCCGTCATTTGCGCCGCCGACATCTGGATGAGCACCTAGATTGACTTCAAACCCGGTTTTTGCGGTACCGGTAAAAGAAAGGCCGCTATGCCATTTCACACCTGCATACATTTCGAATTACCTCCTTAAATAATTTGCAAATCACATTCTACCTACCTGACGCTGTCTGGATCGATAATGTTACGGGTCCAGTGTACAATTGCGATCGGACCATGATTTCACTTGAAAATTCAGCCTTTTTCCTGAGAATCGATCCTGGAAGGAACCTCTTCTCTGTTGAACCACGTCAAAAAAACGCACCGGTGCTCAACGATGCCCATTATTCCGTCCGATACCGCCGTGGCCATGCATGGCACCTCCAGGATGACGTCCTCCCGGCAGAAATTGGTGAGCAAGTTGAGGTTGAATCA
>JBFGQG010000063.1:0-12019 GCA_041564295.1 Anaerolineales bacterium
CTTTTTTACTTTTAGCAACAACTGCAACCTTTTTTAATTCGAACCCGGATTTCAGCAATCCAGCTGCGTAACTGAAAAAATCAGGAAAGCTCAAGCTGTGTGATTGAAAAACAGGCACCAGATGACCATACCTGGTGTCCAGACCAACTGGCGCATTGAAGCCTGCTGGCCCTTCTACCCAGGGAAGGACATATACCGTGTCATTCATACCAACCCTCCTTCTGTCGGGAGTACGTTCATTCAGTTAATCTCTTGAGCGCCTGGAGATTTACGCTTTCAATTTCCAGGGATTCGGCCAGTTCACAAAACTTCTGAGTTTCCAATCTATGGACAGGAGATTGAAACAGGTTTGCCTCATGCGCCTCAGATAGAAGCGCGTAATTCCTCCATTGGTCTTGTTTTAGTGCAAAATCTATCGTGCTCGCCATTCCGCTGTCGATGAGGTTTATTGTCTCCAGGTATTGATATTCAACCTCTTCAATAAGACTCTGGGCAATTTCGAGTTGCTTCCGATCTGGCGAATTCGTGTCAAACTCATAACTGGCTAAAGCGACCTTCATGTAATATTGCCGCTGGAGAAACGCCCGGACATAGATCGATATCGGGTGGACGCCCATTTCAAACACTTTTGCGCGATCAGCCTGGATTCCCCTGGTCGTTGAGGCCAACCTCCGGCAGCGGTCGATGATCGCAATGATGTTTCGGAATATGATGATTTCCTGAATAAAATTAACGATGTTAAATTGCTCGCCGCCTAAGTCGTGCATTATTTTTGATGTAGAGTGGAACAGAAGGCTTGCTGCAAAAATATCCGCGAGCGTTTCGCTGCGCAGATTGTCAAGCCCAATCACCGAATTACTTCTTTTTCGTACAGCCGTTTCTAAAAGCTCAGTTCTGAAAGCTTCCGGATAAGTTTGAAATAGGGTTTCCAGCGCGAGTTCAATCCCCTCTAGTAGCACTTCATCAGTGAACAATGGACCCAGTGATTGGTCCTGAGTCTGTTCGGGAATGAGATGCCCGAGTTCATGGGCCAGACCATAAAACCAGGTGGCCATATACGCTTCATTCACGACCTCGTATTCCAACATAGTGACGCGGTCGTCATCCGAAAACCCAAACATCGGGATAACAAAAGACGATAAGGATTTAGCGAAAGCCACAGCAGCAAAGTCCGGATCGCCATACCGCAACGCCATCTCAGCCATGAGTCTGAACGATGCTTTTTCGCTGATGTCCGCTAAATGGTCTTTGAGCAGTTCGTTTGTAAACAACTGCCTCATGAATACCGAAAGCGACAGGTAATGCGTGCTGAAAACAACTGGAGCGGGTACATTCCCGGTCAACGTAAATACTTCGGGAGGCCCACCCTGCACCCAATAAACGGAAAACTTCGGACCGATCTGCTCTTCTGCTGCATCCAAAACGATATTCATTGGCGTTCGCTGGCCCCGCTCGTAATGCCATACCTCAGAGTTCTTGCCGACTAAATCTACAACGGCCAGCTTTGCAAGTATAGATGCTTCAGGCATGCGGACCTGCCATTATTCTCGGGAATCCATAATTTTATAAAGTCGCTGGATATCCTCAGGTGATGGGCATTCAATTTCTATGTCACCAACCTTGATTTTCTTCACCTGGCAGGGTTCACGGTTCGCCAACAAAAGACTTTTTATTAGGTCAAGAACAGGAGGTAAAGCCTGCACTCCAAGTGTCGCAAGCACGATCCACGTGGCGACCTCTCCTTCAAGGTTTTTGCGCTCAGCCAAATAGCTGTGACTCCCTGGACTCGTTTCAATCAACGTCTGTACTGCCTCGGCAATTTTTCTTGTGCCGGTGATCGAAAGTTGTTCGTTTGCATCAAGCATGGCATTTCCCTTTCAAGTTTAAAGCAGCAATGGGATCTGTTATCAGTTCCAGTTTGATCCTCTAAGACAATTAATTGATGGATCTTGAAATAAATATTTAGATGCCAGTCACCCAGACGAGACGGACTTGAATCAATTCAATATTCAACTTTTGAGGAATGAGGACAATAAGAAGATACAGAATTTCTAGCAGATTGTCAAATTTACTCCCGTCAATCTTTCAGCAATATGTCTACACGCAGCTAATTTAATTTTCCCCTTGATCTGACGGTTGCTTCCCTTTCACCCTCCCGTACCATTGCTCTCCTCGCGCCATTGCCAGCCCTCGTTCGGCCAGCCCAAGTTGAGAAAACAACAATGCCAACAGGAAGAAAGTCAGAATCCAGGCCGTGGTGGTGACGTTCGCGGAAGCTACCCGCTGCATATTCTCGATGCGATTAGACAGGTCCCCGGTAATTGCCTGGTAATCTTCAATCACCCCAGAGGCTTCGACCAGCACCGCGCCAATTTCCCTCGTGGTCTCAGAAATCAGCCGCAGTTCCCTTTCAAGCGCTTCAAGGTTAGCTGAAGCGCTGCCCAGGCCCTCTGATATATTGGCCAACGACGGGTTGAGCGGCTCGAGACTGTCTGATATCTCACCAAGGGCGACATTCAACGGCACATCCGGCTGGTATTTTGTCAGGCGGAGGAACGGGATGCTCGTCATCGCACTGAGGACATCATCAACCAATAGCGCGCTGGCCTGTGCGGATTCTAAGGATACCTGGCTGGCGTTGATCGTGTCAGGCAGGTCAGTGCCTGTGAGTGTCGTCAGAGATTCCAATACCTGGTTCGTGTCCTCAATCGTGAGGGTCACCGTCTGGACGGTCGCCTCGATAAGGGCAACGTCTTCAGAGGTTGTCTCGACGAGGTCACCGATGACGGCGAGTGCTTCTTCTGTCGTCACGACAGTCGCCTGCAAGGTGTCCAGCGTAACCGCAGCAACTTCATCAACTGTCGCTCGGAAACGCCACACCTGGATAATACCTGCGATACAGATAACAGTTCCGATCGATGCGGCAACCAGGAAAACTATACTGAATATTCTTTTTGAATTCATCAGCACCTCCAG
The DNA here is from genome assembly GCA_041564295.1 of Anaerolineales bacterium. GTDB lineage: Bacteria > Chloroflexota > Anaerolineae > Anaerolineales > JABWBV01 > DATDOR01. The sequence goes on from JBFGQG010000063.1 coordinate 2,977, forward strand.
CGACTCGCTCGTGCCTTTTTAGGTTGAATAATCGAATGAACCACCTGGCCCGATTATACTTGCACATTTCTCTCGTTCTAACCTCAAAGCCGGACTTGTTTTGACTCCCACGAATTCCAATGTATACTTTTTTTAATAACCTCCTTAAATTTTTTGGGAGCTTATCCCATTCTTCGCCAAGTCCTTATATATCGTTTAAGACACTATCAATTTTTACGTTGCCAGAGACCGAGACCGGACATACCTGAAATTGACGCATACAGGTCGCGGTACTCGTTCTCAGGCTGTGTACAACGAGGGTCGAACAATCGAGTCTTGAGGTGAGTTTTTGTAATCCATGAGTCACGCCTTTATCAGTTATTCAAGAACCGATGTTGAGGTGGTAGACCAGGTTATTGATGTTCTCGAGAAAGCCCGGATACCTGTCTGGATTGATCGCGAAGATATCCATGCTGGCAGGCAATGGCGCGCCCAGATTGTAGAAGCTATTGACAAAGCATCCGTTTTCATCCTGTTTATTTCGAATAATTCCGTCACGTCTAAAAACGTACTCAAAGAAACCATCCTGGCAGAGGAAGTGGACATCCCCTTGATACTGCCTGTGATGATCGAAGATACTGAAATCCCGGTTGAGTTCCGTTATCAACTTGCAGGTACACAGCAAATTCACTTGCAGCAGGACCCAACCAAGGGAATTCAACAACTCGTAAACCTGCTCACAGACCACTTTGATATTGTCCAGTCATCTTTCGCCCTGGATAAAAAACCTGAACAGGCCAGGGTTGAACTTTACCTTGGGAATGGGTCTCCCAAAGAATTAAAAGAAGACAATCGCAACAAAATCCTCGATTCACTCGCTCAACTCACAAATGGTCTGCGGAGCAAATTAACGGCAAGCCCGGCCGCAGCTGGCGCCTACAGCGTGATCGTTGACATGCCAAGGGCGTATGCGCATGAATTGTTAGCCCAGGCACTCAATTACGACCCTCGATTACTTCAGATGGGTGTCACATCTGTTCGGCTCGGATCCGGCCGCAGGTATATCATTAAGGGTGATTTTTCGCATTCCCCGACGGGAGAAGCATCTCCTTATATACAGGTCCTCCAGCGGGAAACCGCTACAGTGCCGGCTCATCAACAACCCTTGCCAGCCAAAAAACGTCGAATAATACTTGTTTTGACGATAACATTCGTCCTGGCCATGTTGCTGGCAATACCTGCTGGTGAGAGGCCGAACCCTTTGCCGCCATATATGACAGGAACATCAGCACATCGTTCGCAGGAAGAACCTTCGTCGCTACTGCCATTTCTTCTCACGGCTTCAGTAACCCACACCTCAACACCATCCGCCACGTTTTCCTCGACAGTATCCTCTACCCCGACTCATACCAACCCTGCACCAACTTCATTTACACCAACGCCGACTGGCTTCACACCTACACCAACGTATTCTTCAACGCCCACCCCCTCAACTACCCCAACTTTTACTTCCACACCCTCACCGATTGCAACCATCACTCCTTCACCGACAGCGATCTTCACCCCCTCATTCACCGCCACCACCCATCCGCCTACAGCCACCATTACCCCTTCACACACTGCCACTGCACAACCGCCAACCGCCACCATCACTCCTTCACATACTGCCACTGCACAACCGCCGACCGCCACCATCACTCCATCTAACACTCCCTCCGCGCAGACGCCGTCACCGACGATCGTTACACCGAACGTAACTGTCCACTCGGCTCCAACCGGAATGATCACACCACGCCGTTAACCTGGAACAATTCATCTGCCCCGGCTGCGGATTCGGTTTGAATATAGCATTACTGGCTTCATGGCGGTCTGAAGATCACGACCCTGCGCCAGTCTCAAGAACTCGGGTCTATTCTCCGTAGGGCTGTCCTCGGTACCCAGCCATGGACCACCTTGAAATTCGGCACATTCTGCAGGTTGGCGATCAACACAAAAGGATTTTCTTCACGAAGGATCCGCACTGGAAGACCTTTCGGTAATTTCCCAACTTCGTGTAGAGGTGGCTTTGGATCGGGTTGGAATGCGTATACTTTTGCCCTGTTCAGCGTAACTCCCTTAGTCTTGACGGATAGATCCAGGTCCACTTCGTCGATCCAGCCGTCTTTTTCGCCTTTTATTCTGACCATCACCCACCCTTTGTCAATTTTTTTAACGTTCACCGTTGTTTTAGATGGTAAAGGGCTTAATTTATGTTCCTCCGGGAATTTAAAGCGGGGCACATTGTCGGTTTCCCGGATCACTTCGACTGTTTCAGTCAATTCATACCGGACGATGATCGGTTCGCGGCGGTTAAAAAGCCGCTCCCGAAATTCTTCTTTAGGGAAGGCCGGGCCAGGGTCGATTTTTCCAATTCGAGCATCAGCAACATCCTCGTGACCTAAAGCATCTTTCAATTTATAATGCTCGATGAGAAGTTTTGACACTTCAAAAACAGCATCCAGCTGCGCCTGGGGATAATTCGGCCACCCAGCTTCGAAAAACTCAGCTGGGTGGGGTGCAACCAGGATTTCCGACCTGCTGTATATCTTATTGGAATTGCTCGATATGAACTGATCAGATTTCCCAGTCTGCTTCAGTTTTCCATCATTCACAATCTCTATGCCGATCGAGTTGCGATTTAGCCAGCGTTTGCCCTCCCAATGACTGGACCCGGCATGCCAGGCTCGCTTATCGAAAGGGACCAATTGAGTGATCGTACCGTCAAGATCGATGACCAGGTGGGCAGAAACGCCCTTATTCCTGGGCGTCCGCAGTTCTGAAAGAACTCTTATGGCGCTGGCGCCGTTGTTATTGGCAGTGTAATGCCAGAGCAAATAATCGTGGTCAAGCCCATCCTCAACATTTGGGCTTTCGACAAATGGAAACGGTGTATCATCGTCATGATACAGGCGATGGTCTTCTTTGATTTTCATGGTTCCTCCCGGTGAGTCACACAATAGGATCATATGATTTGAAAACCGACTGATGGTGACGTTCGAACCTCCTTCATAACTGTTTCAGCCGCTGGCTTCAGCAGTAAATACGCAATCTGATGCGCCGAACCTGGTATTGCAAGTGATGATCGCGTTAGCAAATTGGCATTTGTTTTGACTACAACCTCTCCTGTTCGCGCAATTGTTGATACCTGATCGTTCAATGAGCAGGGTATCGCAGCCTAAGGACGAGCAAAAACAACCGTGTAATAGCCCCCGTATGTACTGCTTCCACAAAAGACATACCCGACTCCGATCTGCTCAACAGCCTTGCTCAGGATGTTATCCCTATGGACCTGGCTGTTCATCCACCAGGTGACCGCGCCTTCGGCCGTCCCGCCAAACGCCGGGTTTCCGACATAGATGTTTTCGGAAGCGTAGGAATAGGAGTAGCCCTCAGACGCAATCCGACCAAACCAGCGTGAACCATCGCTTCCGGTGTGGTCGATGAAATCGTTCGCGGCCATGTCTGCGCTGTGCTTTTGCGCCGCCGCAGTCAATTTCCGGTTCGGGCTCAAGGCCGGCAGCCCTGCTGCGGCCCGTTCCTTGTTGATCAGTGCGATGACCTGGCTTTCAATAGAAGCATCGTAAACCAGGGCGCAGGTACCCGTTCCAGTCTGGGAGCCCGATGGCGGCGTTGCAGCCGGGGGATTGCCGCCGGCGTCTAAAAAAGCAACCTTGATCGAAGCCCACAAGAATGATGTTGCAGGTACACCTAAGCCGAACTGCCTGCCTGATGGATCTTTGAACTGCCAGTTGCTGATATAGGTTCCACCACTTCCGGGAGCCTGCATTTGCATGGCCAGGTCGATGGTTTGTCCGGGAGCAGCGGTAGAGGTAAATAGCTGCGAGCTTCCAGCTCCGAAGCGATCTCCTGAAACGAATACCAGGCTGTAATCTGTTCCCCAGGTGCAGGTCCCTTCATTCCGCACCCTCCAGATTTTCTCGAAAGTTTCGCCTGGACGAAATAGGGTGTCATCCGGCACAGTAACATCCAGAACAAAACTGGCCTTTTCAACGCAGGTCGAAACCCCGAAAACCGGCAAATCGACAAAATCCCAGCCAAATGATAGTTCGACATTGGACGCGTCGTCAGGCACTTCCACGAGCGTTCCATCACTGGTTTCCGCGCCTACGGTCCAGGTCCCGTTTCCTAACGGCCCTGCATTCATTGAATTATTCGGATCGATCTGGATGCAGTATGTTCCCGCTGCTAATTCTGCAAAGCTGAATACACCTTCTGAGTCTGTTTGAGTTTGAGCAGAGTCACTCACTGCACAGTTCTCCCTCTTTAATGAAACCGTAATACCATTTATTCCTGGCTCTGAAACCTCTCGCAACCCATTTGCCTGATAGCGTCCTTCGACAATCACGCAGCCGGGCCCCGCCTCCTCAATTTCTCCAGCGTCATTCTCCCTGGTTCCACAAATATCATGCCAGACTACACCGCGAATGACGGCAGTGCCGGCCGGCGCTTGTGTGGGGGCTATTTCGGTTTCTTCAGGATCTTCAAGGACAGTCTCCAATGTTTCTGTCGGTGCAATCGAAGGCGTTGGCGATGGCGATGGCGTTGGCGGGACTGCGGTAGCTGTGGGGACAGATTCAATCGGAGCCAGTGTGGGTGTTTCTGCGGAATTACACCCTGATATTAGAACCACTACGAGAAGAATACCTGCAAGAAAACTGGTGTATATTTTCAATTTATCCTCTCATTGAAACCCAATTAATTGTTTCATCCCGTTATCAACGTCAGGCATCGATGTAGTGGCAAGTAAAGGGAGGTTTTCTCTAATTCAAGTGGGTCATCACATATGTCAATCAACTTCTTGATCTTACATTTAAATTCAAATTTATGTTCCCCAAATTTTATGCGATTTCAGCTCAAAATTATGCTTCTATAAAAGAAAAAACCAGGATATTGAATGACTACCCCGGTTTTTTTTACTGCTCTGAATATTTATGTAAAACGTTGAAAAACGATATCCTCATTCGATCCAAAATTACAAAGAAACAGGCTTTAGCGCTCGAAACAACTGAAAAGCATAACGTAAAGACCGATTACATATCCCAAACACGTTCATCTTTTACCGGCTCTGCGCTGTCCGGCAAGGACTGAACAGGCTGCACTTCCAGTCTGAACTTAAGCGCTTCCCTCGCAGCGGCCCGCAGTCGCCCTGAGATTTCGTCTTTATCCACCCCCAGCTTCAAAACAACTCGTAACGTCAGGTTATCAAGGTGTTCTTCACGAGTAATCACAATCTGGTATGCGGTCACTTCCGAAAAACGAGACATCAAATCTGTGACCTGCCTGGGATGCAAAAACATCCCACGGACTTTCGTTGCCGCGCCCAGCCGGCCCAGCCAACCCACCATGCGTTCGGAAGTCCTTCCGCAGCCACACGGCTCCACATTCATCGCTGAAAGGTCGCCTGTACCGAAACGAACGAGCGCGTAATCTTCCACGAATAAGGTTACGACGATTTCGCCGGTCTCACCTGGTGACAGCGGAAGTCCGGTGTTGATGTCGCATACTTCGATGATGGCATCATCCGGTACATGCCAGCCGTCTTCCATCTCGCATTCATATCCCAGGTTGCCGCATTCTGCCGTGCCGTACCCCTGTCGAACAGTGACCCCACGTTCGTTTAAATGAGATCGCAGAGATGGCGGCAGCGGTTCGGCAGTCACGAAGGCCTTTTCCAGCTTCAGCAGCAGGCTCATCTCTTCCGCTTTATCCAGCAGGGCTTTCAAATAGGACGGCAGACCCACATACCCGCTTACGCCCAGGGTATGCAGTGCCTGGACCTGCTGGTCCTGGTTGCCGACGCCACCGGGAATCACCGCACAGCCGACGGCCCATAGACCTTCCTCAAACATGGCCCCTGCCGGTGTAAGATGGTAGCCAAAAGCATTTAGCACGACATCGCCGGCGCGGAACCCCGCCGCTTCCAGCGCGGACTTCCAGCGCCAGTAGTCGCTCCGGCGCGATTCGGGGTCATATAGGGGACCCGGAGATTGGAAGATCCGTTTTAGATCGCCCGGATCGCAGGCCAGCATTCCCCCAAATGGCGGTGACAAGGCCTGGTGAGAGATCAGGTCATCTTTGCGAAGGACAGGCAGTGCGTGCAGATCTTCAGTCTTTTGGATTTCTCCAGATTTTAGGCCGGCTTTTTCCAGCCTCTCGTGAAAGCCGGGTGCATTTTCTGCCAGATGATTGATCAGGGCGTTTAGATCCATCGCCAATCCTTTTACGAAAGCCAGCGTTTGCGGCGTTTATAGTGCTTGACGTCCCGGTAAGACTTCCGCGCGCCGACTTCATTTAATCCCAGGTAAAACTCGCGCACATCAGCATTACTGCGCAGGTCTCCAGGATAACCCTCGAGTACGATCCGCCCGTTTTCCATGATGTAGGCATAATCAGCGACGCCTAGTGTGAGGTTGGCGTTCTGCTCGACCAACAGGATGGTCGTGCCCTGCTCTTTGTTGATTCGCTCTATGATGCCGAAGATTTCCCTTACGAGCATCGGTGCAAGACCAAGGGACGGCTCATCCAGCATTACGAGCTTCGGCCTTGCCATGAGCGACCGCCCAATGGCCAGCATTTGCTGTTCACCGCCCGATAAATAGCCTGCGGTTTGGTGCTGGCGCTGTTTCAAAGGAGGGAAATATTCGTATACCATGCGGATATCGTCCTGCAGGTTGCGGCTGTCTGGACGCGTGTAACCGCCGGCAAGGAGGTTCTCCTCCACCGTCAGGTGCTCGAACACTCGACGGCCTTCCATCACCTGGAAAATCCCCATGCGAACGATGTCGGCGGCATCTTCTTCGTGAATGGAACCTCCCATGAATTCGATGCTCCCGTCCGTTATTTCGCCGTCCTCTGGTTTGAGCAACCCGGAGATTGCTTTGAGAGTCGTGGATTTGCCCGCGCCGTTCGATCCGAGCAGACCGATAATTTTGCCCTCCGGCACCTCCATCGACATTCCTTTAAGAACAAGGATGACGTCGTTATAGATAACTTCAACATTATTGAGAGTAAGCATAGTTTTCTTCGTCCGGTAAGCACTTAGGAAACGTGGTCAGTAAGCCCGGGTCCAGCTTACTGACCACGTTTTAACGCTGTTTCACTATGGTGCGGAAATGTAGTCGCTGACCTGGATCCACTTACTACCTTCCACCTTGAACAGCCGTAATGCGTTATTGCCCTTGTGGCTGCTCGCCGAAAAGGAAATCGGAGCCGTCACTCCGCCGGTTTCAAAATTGGAGAGTTTTTCAAGAGCGGCCTTGATATTTTCACCGTTCACTTCCAGGCCGTCCTTGATGACCATTTCAATTCCTTCAGCCATGATCGCCATGGTCCACCAACCCTGTACGTAGTGCAGACCTTTCTCATCCAGGCTGGACCCGTGGTCCTCGAGCCACTTGGCCGGGTCTGCATGGCCGTCTACTGGCACACTTGGCGGAGTAAAGGGCAGTGCCCCAACAACGCCTTCAGCAGCGTCCCCGGCCAGGCTGATGAACAGCTCATCTGCACACCAGTTCAGGCAGACAACCTGGGCATCCATGCCCTGGCTCCGGACATCCTTTACCAGTACAGAAGCCGGCGTTGAAACATTCTGAATGAGGATGTAGTCCGCCCCAAACTGCTGGATCTGGGCCAGTTCTGCCACATAGTCTGTTACACCACCGGGCATCGCCAGGCTCATGAACTCAACGCCTTTAGATTCTGCGAAGGCACGTGCGTCCGGCACCGGGGATTGGCCGAATGGGCTGTCGTGGTGCGCGATGACGACCTTCGGCGTTCCAGCATTTCCATTATCAGCCCAATCTTCCAGCGCCCATTCGATGGCGATGATGGCCTGGTCCGAATAGGACGTGCCTGCCAGGAAATTATAAGGCGCTTCTTCCATGTTCAGCAGGTTCGCTGAGTAGGACGCGGACATGAAGGGGATTTTATCCGAAGCAATCTTGGTGCGCAGGGCTTCAGTGTCTCCCGTCCCCCAGCCCTGGAATGCCACCACCCCTTCCTGGACGTATTGTGTGTATAACTGTTCTGCTATGTCGACCTTGTAGCCGTAATCCGCAGAGATCAGTTCTAAGGGGTGCCCTTCGATTCCACCGTTTTCGTTTCGCCAGGCGACGTAGTCACGGATTCCGTCTGCATATGGCGTGCCTACATCAGACGTCGCTCCGGTCAGGTCGTGGATTGCACCCACCTTGATTGGCGTCGTGTCCCCCGCGGCCTGCTCGCCCCCACAGCCCGCCAGCAGGAACAGGACTATTAGTAATATGGTAATTTTTCTTAGCGTAGACATCTTTTCCTCCTCCTTAACGCTTTGATGCTGATACCCTTTAGATAATAGTTGCAGTCAATCCTTTTAAAGCCACCTCCTTTTACCGCCTAGTAACTGAACGGCCAGAGTCGAAAATAGTCTTTGTTGTTATTCCAGATCTTTCGCAGACCCTCGGGTTCGAAGACGAGAAAGAGGATAATGATCAAACCGAATGCGGCCTGCTGGATAAAAGGAATCAAAGTGTCGATATTGGGCACGATTGATCGAAGGGCCCTACCTGAATTTGTGAGCACCGCTGGCAGCAAGGTCATGAAGGTCGCGCCAAAAACTGATCCTGAGACTGAACCCAACCCGCCGATGATGATCATTGCAAGATAAGTCACTGATACGTCAATCGTAAATCTCTCCCAGGTCACGATGCTGCGGTAATGGGCGATCAGCGCGCCTGCCAGGCCGACGATAAAGGATGAGATTGCAAATGAAAGCAATTTATAGCGGAATAGATCCACACCCATCACTTCGGCTGCGATATCCTGGTCCCGGATTGCGATGAACGCACGCCCATAATGTGTACGGAACAGGTTGATCGTGGTCAATGCCGTCAGGCCGGCGAGCGCCCAGACAACCCAATAGAAGTTGAAATCCGTGTTCATAACAACCCCGAACAGTGTCGGATTGGGTACGACCAGCGCATCAACACCGCCCGTGACTGCATCCCAATGTGTGACCACCCAGAGA
>JBFGQG010000064.1:0-12012 GCA_041564295.1 Anaerolineales bacterium
CTCCGCTTCTCAAACTCTAATGGTCAGGGCCTGGTCGAATTCGCCCTGATACTACTGTTTTTAATCTTGCTTGCTTTTGGCGTCATGGATTTCGCGCGGGTTTTTCATGCCACAGTCGCGATTTCCAGTGCAGCGCGAGAAGGCGCCAGATACGTGACGCGTCACCCTGACGACCTGAATGGTGGTCGCACTGCAGCCGTGAACGAAGCACAAAATGCCGGAATCAGCATTCCGATAGCAGGCATTACTGCCACCTGCACGGATTTGAATACGAACGGCTATTGCGATGGTGGCTTCCCGGCTATCGTGACAGTAAATTATCAATTCAGGACGATGTTGGGGAATTTGTTTACAGCGTCGCCATTTACAATAACGCGAAAAGCGGAAATGGTTGTACCGTGATGCGATTCTCCAGAAGAAATTCCAGTGGACAGAGTCTGACCGAATTTGCGATTGTCGTACCGGTCCTGTTTTTATTGATCTTGATTATCGTCGACCTCGGTCGCATCACCTACGCCTATAGTTCAGTTCATAATGCTGCCCGTGAGGGTGCCCGGTATGGCGTGATTAATCCCGTCGATACTGCCAATATCGAATCAACAGCGCGCCATTTTGCCATAGGCCTTGACCAGAGTTCTCTCACGATCGTCCCGCTGTATAACGGTATTACGGAGCAAATCACGGTTACGGCGGTTTATGAGTTTCGTACGGCTTCATTTATTTTAAAGTTATTGACTGGTTCGGATTCATTTACATTGCGAGCAGTCTCTCGCATGTACACAGAGGAATAATTGAGGAAGACAAATTATGAACACCAAAAGAAATTTTTTGGAGCGAGGGCAATCATTGGTTATTGTCACCCTCGGAATGATGGCTTTTCTTGCCTTTATGGCGCTTGCAATCGACGGTGGGTACACGTGGACCCAACGGAGGAATGCACAGACGGCAGCCGATGCCGGTGCACTTGCCGGAACCCGTGAGCTATGTATTTCAGGTAGTTCCTCTGCGGCAACGACAGCGGCCAACACTTACGCTATCACGAAAAACGGCGCAACGACAACGACTGTCAACGTCCTGCCTTTGTCCGCCAGCGTGGAAGTGACGGCGAACATCCGGTTCAGGACCTTTTTTGCCCATCTGCTGGGCCGCCCTGAAATAGAGGCCCAGGCGATAGCGAGAGCGACATGCCTCCTCCCCGGTTCAGCCGAAGGCGTGCTGCCGATCGGTTGGTCGTGCCGCCCACCGATCCCGGGCAAGTCCTCCAGCGAGGACTGCCAGCAGGAAACGATCACCGAGGATGAATACCGCGCCCGCAGGCCCTGGAACACTTACCCTGCCGACGGCAAGCTGTATCTCGTAATGGACAATTATGATTTCGAAGATGACTTGAACTGCGAAACCGGCGTTATCGAATGCGATCTGGACGGTGATGGAGAGATTGATGTCCTCGGCGGCGGGGACCGCAGCTGGTTGGATCTGGACGGCGGCGGCGGCGGTGCAAATGAGCTGCGCGATTGGATCAGGAACGGTTTTTCTCCGGAACTGACCACCCATACCTGGGTGCCCGGGCAGAGAGGTACCGCAAACAGCATCTTCCAGGCAGCGGCGACGCGCATCGGCGATATCGTGGTCCTGCCGATTTTTGACATGTTCTGCACCGGCGATATGTCGGGATCAGACTGTGCGACGCGCGTCCATACTGGCGATCCGAACGACACGATTGTTCCGATGACAGGCGCCTCCACCAATGTCCATATCATCAGCTTCTCGGGATTCGGGATCACCTGCGTGAAAGCGCCGGGCGTTGCCGGCAGCTGCCCAGGATGGCAGCGCTTCCAGACACTTAACAGTTCAAACCCTCAAATCAATCCGAGCTTCAAATCGATAGAGGGCTACTTTATTCACGGGTTCGTCCCCGGCGTCGGCGGCGGTGAACCGGGTATCCCCGACGGCGGAGTATATGTTTTGCTCTTAACGAAATAATCGTACGATATCAACCAGGAGAATATTTTGAACGAACGCATTCGAAATGCTTTAATTATTGCTGTAATTGGGCTTGGCCTGATTGCCGTTGCGATTTTCTTCCTGACGAGGCTCGTCACGGATAGTCTCGCGCCCCAGGCGGCTCCGGTCGCACCTACCCCGATCACTTCCCAGGTGGTCGTTGCTGCTCGTGATTTACCGATCGGCTCGGTCCTCAGCGAGGGGGATATTTCTGTTGTGTCCGTCCCCGTCGAAGTCGCGCCGCGTAACGCAGTCGCGAACGCGGAAGAGGCTCTTGGTAAGGTTACGAAGTTTGACCTGATTTCCGGCCAGATGGTGCTTGAAAACCTTCTCGCCGACCCGACGAACATCAACCACGACCTCGCTTTCGTCTTACCCGACGACCGGGTCCTCATGGCCTTCCAGCCTGGAGACCTGATGACGAACCTGGGTATCCCTCAGCGAGGCGATATCGTCGATATCCTGATGACGATTTCGAAGGAAGCGCCGGTTCAGTCAGAAAACGAGGAACTCGCGCGCGAGGATCGCCCGACCGGGTCCGGAACGTTCACTCTGCCTACCTTCCAGATCATGGAGATTGGCGCTGTGGTGTTCGAGGTGGTGACCACACAGGAGACGCCGGAAGGCCAGCCAACGCCCCAACCGCGCTCCCAGGATATCCGCATCATTGCATATCTTCTGGCCTTACCGCCGCAGGATGCCCTGGTACTGAAACACTTGCAGGATACGGGCGTGACGTTCGACCTCGTATTGCGTTCCCCGACGTCCACCCAATTGTTTGACCTCGTCCCTGTGACGGAAGACTTTATCGTGGACCGTTACCAGCTTGAGGTCCAGCAATAACGGGGACGAATAATTAAATCTACAGCATGTTTGATGCGACCGGAGAGCGGAATCGCTCTCCGAGCATCCTTTTTTAAAAATACCGTGAACGGAAAATTACAGGAGCAGTTATGACCGATAGACAATTCAGCCGGGTGCTCTATATTGGAAGTACCGGCCCAACCCAGGAACAGATCGCTTCGGCGCTGAGCGCAAGTTCTGAATTTAACCTGACCGAGGTGATTACCAGGCTAGAGCGGCTTTCCATAGAAATCAACGCCATCGAGCCGGATATTATCCTGATTGATCATGACATCACAGAGGGGAATATTCTCGATGTTGTTGATGATCTGTCGCTTCGATTCCCTTCGATCAGTACAGTGGTAATCCTTCCTGATGAGAATCCGGTGACTGCGCAGCAGGTGATGCTTGCCGGCGCCAGGGCGTTCATCATTAAACCGTTCACGCAGACCAATCTGGTTAACACGCTTCGCCGGGTACGCACACTCGATGATGCCCGGAAACGGACTCTTCCGAGAAAAGGACCGGTTCCTGAGAAGATCGACCAGCCGATCAGCACTGTAACTGTCTTCAGCCCCAAGGGGGGTGCCGGGGTTTCCACTGTTGCTACAAACCTCGCGATCGCCCATTACCAGGAATTCGGCGGACGTGTCCTTCTGATGGAAGGAAAGATGTTCTTCGGTCATCTGGACGTCAGCCTCAATATCCTGACGGGCAACACTGTTTCAGACTTAATCCCGCACGCAAGCAACTTGGACGATGCGCTGGTAGATGACGTCGTCTTCAAACACTCGTCCGGTATATTTGTGCTGTTGGGTCCACGGAATGTTCAGGTGGCCCAGGGAATCCGTGCAGACAATTTATTCTCGGTGTTCATGGCCCTGCAGCGCCAGTTTGATTACATCGTCATTGATGGCGGAAACTCGCTCAATGAGAATTCCGTCACACTTATCGACGCAGCCGATCGGATCATCCTGCTCACAACACCCGACCTGCCGACACTGCATGATGCCAGCCAGTTCATCCAGTTCAGCCCTACATTGGCCATCCCGATGGAGAAGATCCTGATCGTCGTAAACCGCGATGGAATGGCGGGTGGTGTGCGGACGCGCGACATTGAAGCTTCCCTCCATAAGGACATCTTCGGCATGATTCCTGATGACCAGGCGAATGCTGTTCGCAGCATCAATCGCGGGGTGCCGCTTCTGACGCGCTATCCTCGCAGCCCAGCCAGCAAAGGCATCAAAGACCTTGCGAAGAGGCTTGCAAAATTGAGCCAGGTGGCACCGGTCGCAAGCGACCTCGTTTAAACCGGAGTCAATTAATGACCACTTCTTTGATCGGGGCGTTTGCCCTTTCGATGTTCATCCTTATGCTGTTCCTCGGAACGATCGTAGGTGTTTTTCTTGTGATCGGGGGTATCGGTTCGCGTGAAAACATTAGCCGCCGATTGCAGACTTACGCCTACGTACCGGATAACATCCAAGCTTCATTTTCGGGTTTCCGTCCGGACAGGTTTCAGAATTTCCGTATCCGGCTGAACAACATCCTGTCAGTATTCGTTTCCAGGCGGTTGAGTGAACAGTTGAGCAGCGCGAACTGGCCGATCACGACCTCCGAGTTTGCCCTGCTGCGCCTCGGCATCTCCGGCATTTTATTCTTGTTAGGCTGGTTGATCAGCGGATTGATCCTGCCGGGTGTTGGTTTGTTTTTGATCTCTTACTCGTTACCGATGGTTTTCCTGCGGCAGGCGATCAGTCGGCGCAGACGGGATTTTGAAAGACAGCTTGTGGATGTCCTTGTGCTTATGACCGGCGCAGTTCGGGCAGGCTACAGTTTGCTGCAGGCATTGAGTGTGGTCGAACAGGAAATCCGAGCGCCGGCTTCCGAGGAAATCGCGCGGGTCACGCGCGAGGTCGAACTTGGCCGGTCGCTCGCCAACGCTCTGGATGGCCTCGCTGAGCGCATGGAAAACGATGATCTGCAGCTTGTCGTCACTTCGATTAATATCAACCAGCAAGTCGGCGGTAATATGGCGACGATGCTGGAAGCTGTCACAGCGACAATTCGAGAACGCCAGCGTTTGTTTGGAGAAATCCGTTCGCAGACGTCCATGCAGCGTTTCACCGGTTTCTTCCTGACGCTGCTGCCGATCTTCGTTGCCGGACTCCTGTTCGTCATCAATCCACAATATATGTCTACGCTTTTTGATATCATGTGCATTCCGATCGGGGCAATCGCCGGAATGATCGTCGGCAACCTGATCATCAGGCAGATGTTGAACGTTAAGATATAGCAGGCAATATGGAAGCAATTTTTTACGGCTTTATCGTTATCGGTCTTTTCACACTTGGCATTATTGTCCTGGTCATCGGCTTTTCGCGTGCACGCGGGAACGAAGTCTCCAACCGCCTGAACAGTTTCGTGGCTGAAGACCAGGCGAACCGGCAAGAGATTCGTGAATACGAGGTGAGAGTACGCCAGCTGTCCGGGTCATTCGTCGCACGTGTCGTCATACCCAACTTCCGGCATCTAACGCGGTTTTTGGGTCGCATAACACCGTCAAACTCGATCGATCGGATTGAAAACCAGTTGATGCTGGCAGGATATCCTGGAAGACTTGGTGCGCGTGAATTTTACGGGATCCAGGTATTGATGCTTTTCGTCGGTATTTATGCCGGAATTACCTTCTTCACACGAGGTAGGGACACGCTGAATTTAACCCTGGGCGTTTTATCACCGGCGATCATGGTGTTGCTGCCAAGGGTATGGCTGCTGAGCACAGTGAAACGACGTCAGGAAAAATTCCGAAGAGCGTTACCGGATGCACTCGATATGCTCAGTGTGTGCGCCACCGCCGGCCTCGGTTTCGACCAGGCGATGCAGCGTGTGAGCGACTACTGGAAGTCAGAAGTCGGAGATGAATTTGGCCGCACCGTTACCGAAATGAGCATGGGCATCACCCGTGCTGAAGCACTCCGCAATCTTTCCGACCGTGTCGACATCATGGAACTATCGACTTTCGTGACGTTGATCATCCAATCCGACCAGTTGGGCATGAGCATTGCCGATACCCTCCATGCCCAGGCCGACCAGATGAGACTTTTCCGTCGGTTAAGAGCCGAGGAAGAAATCCGGAAGATTCCGGTTAAAATGCTAATCCCGATCGGCCTTTTCATCTTTCCTGCCATTCTGGCCGTGGTGCTTGGCCCATCCGTACCTGTTTTGATCGAATTCCTAGGTGGTTTATAGAAACTATGACTTCAGCTAACCAACAACCGTATTTCAAAGACCCCAGTTTTCGCCAGATCCTTCAGGCGATCCAGGAAGAGAGCTGGCAAGAAGGCCTGTCCAAGCTGGACGCTTTATTGGAAAAGTATCCGTTCGAACCCGAGATTCGCAACTTCCGACAGCAGGTGTTGGTCAAATCCCGGATCGACGCCTATGAAGCCGAAGAAATTGAGGTCTCCAGGCGAAAACTTGCACGACGACGTATCCGCACATTCGGAATTATTGCACTTGTTATTCTTGGGATCATCTTCGCATCATCGACATATGCTGGAGTTCTCCGAGGGGTGGCCGACCGCCAGTTCAGAGATCTCAGAGCAAATTTTGAAGACATAGAGCTATCGATCAAGTTCCGGAACGGGCAAAACCTGCTTACCGCCGGTCGCGCTGAAGAGGCGCTGGTCATTTTTGAAGAAATCAAGGCCGAAAACCCGGATTTCGAAAACATCGACGTATTTATCGCTGAAGCGAAAGGTGTATTGACCATAGACGGGCAGTATGATCAGGCAGTCGGCCTGATCGCTCAAGAGGAGTACGACCAAGCACTGGTAATCCTCAAAGACATTCTCGACAAGGACCCTTCTTATAAAGATGTCCAGATCCGGATCAGCGAAGTCGAAAGGTACATCAATCTCGGTGCTCTCCTCGAAGAAGCCAACCTGGCTTTTGACTCTGCAAACTGGTCTCTGGCGATCATACAATATGAGGCGATCCGTCTTGCCGATTCAAATTATGAAACTGATTTTGTGGAAGAACGATTGTTCAACAGCTACGTCAACGGCGCCTCAACGGTGATAGATAATCCTTCGGCAGAACTCGAGGAATTGAAAGTTGCCGAAGGCTATTTCAGGCGGGCGCTCTCCCTCCGCCCCCAGGATGACGCCGTTTTCAGGATCCGGAAGCGCGTCCAGGACACGATCAGGCAGCGACTGGTAGACCGCTACATTTCACTTGCTCAGGCAGCATTGGTCAACCAGGAAGATTCTGTCCAGGCCCTAGAAGTTGCCCGGGCGTACCTTAACGCGGCACGCGATCTCGATCCAGCGAATAACCAGATTGCCCTCCAATCGGAACTGGCAAACCGTTATCTGGAGGCCCTCTCCGCATTCAGATCGCTCCTTTGGAACCAGGTCATTTCGAACCTCGAGTACATCTACTCCTTTGAACCGGAATATGCGTCCGGCACAGCCAGGCAAACGCTCTATGATTCTTTCATCCTGCGAGGCGACACCTACCTCTCCTCTGGGGAATTCGAATTAGGCCTCTCTGATTTCCGTCAGGCGATCGACCTGGCGGAAGATATGGGCAGCACTGGCCAATTGAGTGTTTGTGAAGCGCAGTTGAAAGTCGCTTTCTCTCTGGGCTTGCTTTTCGATTACGAAGGTGCTGTCATCATGTACCAGCAAGCCGTCGATACCTGCGATTTTCGCAACAGGCTGGCCACCTCAGACCCGGCGTTCATCACGTCTTTGAACCAGGCAACTGCATTGGCTCAAAATGCGATTTCACAAGGCGAAGATTTCCGGATACCGTATATTCGCTTCCGCGATCTTTTTGAACAGAATGAACTCGTTTACAGCGAATTTGTGACTCATATCGTTGAAGAAGGTGAATATCTCTCACAAATCGCTAACCAGTACAGGTCAAGCATCCAGGCGATCGTCAAAGCCAACGATATCTCCGATCCCAACCGGATCGTCGCGGGTGAAGAATTGATCATCCCTATCTTTTCGAATCAATAATCATTCACCAAGAGAGTTAGATATGTTTACTAATCGTCCAGCAATGAATTCCCGCCCCAGCGGGCAAGAACGATCAAAGGCAGCAGACATCAAGGCTGCTGAAGCGAGCGGCGTTTCTAAAGCTGACATCTACCATATCCGCGACAGGATTCAGCGTAAGCTGTTGAATGAAACGGATGGAGATGTAAACCTCAGCCACCGGCCGCAGATGCAGCAATTGATCGAAGTGATCTTCAATCAGATCCTTTCTGAAGAGAACCTGCTATACACGCGCTCGACCCGCTCAACCATCCTTGAATGGGTGACTTCTGATATCCTCGGCTACGGTCCCCTTGAACCGCTCCTGCAGGACAACACCATCACTGAAATAATGGTCAACGGCCCAAGGCGAATATATATCGAACGCAACGGCAAAATCGAAGAATCATCAATTACCTTCGAAGATGATTCACACCTGATGCGCATTATCGAGCGCTTCGTTTCTCCTATCGGCCGCCGCGTCGATGAAGCCTCTCCGATGGTGGACGCCCGCCTCCCGAACGGGTACCGCGTTAATGCCACCATCCCGCCACTTTCGCTTGATGGTCCGGTGCTCACCATTCGTAAATTTGCTTCGACCCCCTATACAACCCAGGACCTGATTGCCAACGGCACATTTACTGAATCAGTTGCTACCTTCATGAAAGCCTGCGTGGAAGCCCGAGTCAACATTATCGTTTCCGGCGGTACCGGCACAGGTAAAACTACCTTGCTCAACGTGCTTTCAGGATTTATTCCGGTCAACGAACGTGTAATCACCATCGAGGACACGGCCGAGCTCCAGTTGAAACAACCTCACGTCGTGCGGATGGAAAAACGCCCACCTAACATTGAGGGCCGTGGGGAAGTGACCATCCGAGCGCTCGTCGTAAACGCACTTCGCATGCGTCCTGACCGCATCATCGTAGGTGAGTCCCGGTCAGGAGAGGCGGTCGATATGCTCCAGGCGATGAACACGGGCCACGACGGTTCAATGACGACCATCCACTCCAACAGCCCCCGGGATACTCTCCGCCGTATTGAAACAATGGTGCTGATGGCCGGGCTCGAGCTGCCATTGAAAGCGATTCGGGAGCAGGTAGCTTCTGCCGTGGATCTGATCGTGCATATTGAACGCATGCGTGATGGTACGAGAAAGCTCGTCCAAATTTCAGAAGTCCAGGGGATGGAAGGTGAAAGTATCGTGATGCAGGACATCTTCACCTTTGAGCAAACCGGATTCCAGAACGGTCGAGTGATCGGCCAGATGATCTCGACAGGTTTGCGACCTACCTTCTCAGAAAAATTCCACGTCAACAACATCCACGTACCGCAGGCCGTTTACGAACGCGGCCGCGCGTTATGAAACCGGGTAGTGCCGGATTTCTCGCGTCGTGTGTATCGATTGAGTCCATTGACGATGGGGCATATTATTGGCTTCACAAAAGAGCATGACTTGACGAATGTCATTTCAGCCTCACAGCGCATGATGATTGCAAAAAAGGGGCGCCGGCACGCGTAACCGACCAATTTTAGAACTTATCGTGACACTACCCGATCAATTCCGTTCTTATTCTCAATCCCTCACGCGCAGAGAATTTCTGCGCTTGATGGGATTAAATGCTGCAGCGCTGGGTTTGCCTGTACTCTTGCAGCCTCCATCAAATTCGAACAATGACTGGCCGTCATACAGGCACGAGCGCGCCCCGGAATTTCTTAGACGAGCGCTCGAAGCAGCACCAAAACTCACGCTGGATCGTTCAGGTTACCTGGTTGTCCACAAAAAAAACGGCCCCCTCCAAGTGCCTCTTGCGACAACTCAGTGGAACAAAGAGCGGCGTTACTTAGGTGACCGGCTTGAAAGCGGAAAAAGATGGGCGATCGTCCTGCACTGGTTCGGTGATAACGGACCTGAAGATCAGCGATTGGACGCATACCTGCGAGGCTTCGACTCCATCCGACCTGTATTCAATTATCAAACTCGAACGAGTGCGCATTTTCTCGTCGGGAATACGCATCCCGCAGAGGTTCGGAACAGAAACCTGGATATCGGCGTAGTACAGACCCAGTCGCCTGATTCGGATGGCACACCACTTATCGCCTCCCACCTCCAGGCGCTGGATTACACCGCACATTGGGAAAAACGGCAATATTTTGTCCGGGCTTATTACCAGCTTGCCCAACTGGAAAGCGGATCCACCTCCGTGCTTCAGGAACTCTTCGACAGCCCGAATGTCATTGACCCCAATGCCAGGTCCATCGCCATCGAGGTTTCAGGGCATGACTTTGATGGCGAAAGCACTTTCCCGGGGATCCAGAAGATCGCAAATACGGCGGCGCTCGTCTGGGCGCTGATGCGCCGTTACCAGATCCGCGCGAACGACGTCCTGGGTCATCATGAGATACAGCTTGGAAAAGCTGATCCCGGCAAAAAGTTCATGACCCTTATCCGGTACCTGATCGGATTCCTGGCGCTTCGAGATCGAGACGCACTGGCTTATGAGCTGGTCTTTGGCGGTTTCAGTGCGCCCGGACAGGCATCGCTCGAAGCGGTCAAACGCTATTTCAATTTCATCCGGAATTACCTGGTTCTTGTAGGTACTCCACATCAAGTTTACGAATGGGAATCTGTCAGTAATTTCTGGCTGGCATATGACGCAATGCTGAGCACAAGAACGGTAAAGAGCCAGGGACGATCCCGTTTTATCCCACCTGTCTCGACCGGCCAGGTTCACGGAGAATCAGGTTACCTGGTTCCGGAGAATCACGAAGGAGTCGATTACACAAATTCCGAAAAAACGACACCAGTAAAACTCATTACAGCCGGACAATGCCTCTATGCGAACGATACTCTGGACCCGCATTGGGGGAAAATGGCCCTGTTTCGCCACCGCCAGGAAGATGGCGCCGAAATAGTAGCTGTGTACGGCCATCTTGAAAGTCTCGCTGACGTAAAGACTGGTATCATTTACCCGCAAAATTTCCCGGTCGGCCAGATTCAGCGACCGAATTCGTACCAGGATGCATATCTCCATTTCGCTATCGCATACGGCGCGACCTGGGACACGGACCTGAGCCGGATGCCGTTTCCCCCACCCAATGCCGGGATATCATGGATTTTACCGAGATATCTTGACCCGCTTGCCTATTTAAAAGAGCAAACAAAGCCGCTGCCGTTATCTAAGAAAGGTAATTATTATGAGTGAGAATTCAAAAGAAGACGAAATCACGTTAGAAGCTATTGAGCGGATGGCCGTCATCGCAGAACATGGCCTTCCGAATGTAAAAAACCATATCTGGCGCATGCGCGGCTACGCTTATATCCTCGCCAAACACCACGGAATGACCGACGAGGAAGCAAACGACATTGCAAATGCCTGCATGCTTCATGATGTAGGCATGGTTTCCGTGCCCAGGTCAATTGTCTCAAAAGCGAGTAATCTCTCGAACGAAGAATGGGAAATCGTGAAGCAGCATCCTGCAGTAGGCGCGGACATCCTGGACGAAGCAATCCATGATGTCTTCAAAATTGCTAAAACAGTCGCCCTTTCCCATCATGAACGATGGGACGGTTCCGGTTACCCACTTGGACTAAAAGGGGAGAATATTCCACTGGTCGGCCGGATCTGTGGCCTCTGCGATGTATTCGATACACTCACTCATCCGCGCGCGGACAAAACCCCGATGTCGGCAGATGAGGTCCTGCTGCTGCTCCAGGAATCCAGCGAAACCTTCTTTGATCCGAAATTAGTCGACTCATTTACGGTGAATTACGAAGAGATAATATCGGTGCGGAATAAGTACCAGTAACAAACAGTCAGTCCATATATGACGGCTTTTGAATAAGTAAAAACGGGCACAACGATCCAGGTCACGTGCCCATTTTGTTATACGCAGAGGTATTGAAAAATCTCTCGGATCTATGATTGCGTCCTCCTTGCAACCAGGAAAGAAAGAACCAGGCCGTACAGGACGTGCCCACCGGCAAGCAAGATCGGAGGATAGTTCATCAATTGATCGTTCACACCAGGGAATAGGATCAGGTCTGCAATCACATAAAGGAGCAGCCCGTAAATTAATCCGGCAGGCATCATAACCACCCTCTTAGGAAGAAAAC
>JBFGQG010000065.1:0-11726 GCA_041564295.1 Anaerolineales bacterium
CTGCGGTGCTTGATGTAATAGAGGTCGTATTCCAATTTCTCGTTGGTCTCTTCAACGTTTGCGGCATATTGCTGGTGAATTTGCGCCCAGCCTGTGATCCCGGGTTTAACCAGGAGCCGGGCGCGGTAGAAGGGGACGTGCTCTTCAAACAACCTGATCAGCTCAGGGCGCTCCGGACGGGGTCCCACGAGACTCATCTCGCCTTTAAGGACGTTGATGAACTGGGGCAGTTCATCCAGGTGGGTTCTACGAAGGAACCAGCCGACCCGCGTAACGCGTTCGTCATCAATGGTGGTCCACTGGGGGGTTCCGTCCTTCTCAGCATCTTGCTGCATGGTACGGAACTTGATCAACTCGTACGTGTTTGCGTTCTGCCCCGACCTTTTTTGAAAATAGAAGATCGGGAAACCGGTCTCGACAAGATTGGCGAGCGCGACGAACGGCACGAGCAGCAGCAGGCCGGTCAGGCCAACGATTCCGCCGAGCACATCGACCAGGCGCTTTACCAGCAAATAGAATCCGCTCACTCGGCTTTCCTCGACGAATGAGCGCACGAGCCATTCCGATTCGAGGTGAAAGATGGGCACCCGGTTGAACAGGTCTTCGTAGACCCTTTGCATGCGGGAGATTTCGACCCCGCTTTCCTGCGCGTCCAGGATGGCCTGGAACATGGTGCCCTGCATCGGGCCGGAAATCGAAACGATGATTTCTGAAACCCGGTTATCGTTGATAACTTTTGCAAGGTCCTGAGAGCTGCCCAAAACGGGCACACCTTCGATCAGGCAGCTGGTTTTACCAGGATCGTCGTCAATCACGCCGACCACGATAAAGGGTGCCGGGCTGACTTCGTTCAGCTTCTGCAGGAGGGTTGAGCCCGCCCGTCCACCACCAACGATCAGCACACGGCGCATAAATGCCGCGGTCGTGAATATGCGGATGTAGATGCTGCGCCAGGCCAGGGTCAGCACGGAGACGAGGATCAAAAAGTAGCCGACTGCGCTGCGCGGCAGCGAGCGCGGTGGTGATGAAAAATAGACTGCCAGATACACAACCAGTCCGATCAGCGCCGCCATCGCAACGCCCTTCAAAGTCGTCCGCCAGCGCGTAGACCGGTGGATGTCGTAGAGCTCAACCAGGAGGATAAGCCAGACCACCGGCAGCAGGTAAAACCAGGCCGGAACGCGTTGAGTCAGGAATTCAACGGAAAAGCCCAGCCATTCGCCCCTGCTGGAGCTCCAGAGATAGAGAGCACCGGC
This sequence comes from Anaerolineales bacterium, assembly GCA_041564295.1. Lineage (GTDB taxonomy): Bacteria > Chloroflexota > Anaerolineae > Anaerolineales > JABWBV01 > DATDOR01. The sequence continues at coordinate 1,257 of JBFGQG010000065.1, forward strand.
CAGGGCGATGAGGCCGGCTATGAAGTCGCCTGCGACCAGGATCGGCCGGCGTTCGGAAGGTCGCAGGCTCCAGGCCTGGGAGGTCGTGATTTCCGTGCGGCTCATTTTCGTTTCAATACGCTCCAGAGCAAAGCACTCCCCCAACAAAAATGCATAATGCTGATCGCTACCGGCATCCCGGCTGCAAGCCCGGGTTTGCGGCTGCGGATCGCGGCGACCAGGCCTGTCCAGAGCAGCAGCAGAACATAAAGGCCAATCACCGTCATGTAAAATAGGCGCGGCCATTCCCAAAAAATCGACATTAGCCCTCCCACGATCAGTCCGGCAACGAACAGCGGCGGGATAAACTGACGAACACGGAGCGTATCGGGGTATCTGAGGAGCATCCTCCCCTTCCAAAAGCCGTAGCGCAGGTACTGCCGGGCAAGGCCGGTAAAAGTGGACCTTGCATAATAGGTCGTCCGGATCTCAGGGTCTAACCAGATTCGCCCACCGCTCTTGCGAACGCGCACGTTGAACTCGTAATCTTCATTGGTGAGCAAGGTCTCGTCGAATGGACCGACCTGCTCGATCAGGCTCTTCCGAAAAGCGCCGAACGGTACCGTGTCAACAAATTGGGCTTTTTTTGCGTGCCTGTAATGTGCGTCACCCACGCCGAGCGGATGAGCAGCAGCGGCGGAAATCGATTCGGCAATCCATGTCTGGGCCCCTGGCGCGATCTGCCAGACCCCGCCGACGTTTGCAGCTTTTCCGGCTTCTAGCGCCGCCACGCAGCGTTCCACGTAAGTTGATTCAGGACGCGAATGTGCATCCAGACGGATGATGAACTCGCCTTCAGCCGCTTCAATCGCGCGGTTTACCGCTGCCGGGATAATCCGGGCGGGGTTGTCGACGACGCGGACGTGGAGTTCAGGGTGATCTTGCTGGAATTCGGCGATCTCCTTTCGTGTACGATCCGTAGACATGCCGTCTGCGATGATGACTTCCATCTGGTCCAGGGGAAAAGATTGCGAAATAATGCCATCCAGCATCAGCCGGATGGTGCGAGCTTCATTGTAACATGGGACGACTACAGAAACTTTGCTTGCGTGCATGGTTGACTACCGCGGACCGACGCAGCCCATCCATCAGGAATCTGTGGTCAAATCCGCGTTCACTTTTCTCGTGAAGGGCAGTTTTACCACAAAATCGCTTCCTCGTCCCGCTGTACTGATTATTGAAATCTGACCGCCGTGAGCATGCACGATCTCCTGTGCGATCGCAAGTCCAAGGCCGAAACCTGGCTGCCTGCTGCGGTCCCTCGCCTTGTCCAGCTGGTAGAAACGTTCGAAAATGCGGTCTTGCTCTTCAGGCGGAATTCCCGGCCCGGTGTCGATGAAGTGCACCCGCGCAAAACCGTCCGAATGCTCTGATCGGATCTCAACTTTCCCCCCTACGGGACTATGCTTGACTGCATTGTCGAGGAGATTGTTAAAAACCTGCATCAACCGGTCGCCGTTACCGGTGAGCCCGGGCAGGGGTTGGAGATCGGTCACAAGTTCGACCTGAGAGGAACGGATGAGAGGGGTGAATTTCAGAACCAGGTTTTCGAGCAGCGAATTGATATCCACCGGGTCGGGGTCGAACGCCAGCGATCCCCCTTCAATCCTGGCCAGCTCGAGCAGATCGTGTACCAGGTTGTCCATCCTGCCGGCCTCGCTGAAGATGACTCCAGCCGCCCGGGCAATTTCAGGGTCAGTAGAGGCCGTCCCGTCCAGGAGGGCCTGGGCAAAACCCTGAATGGCGGTCAACGGGGTTTTTAATTCGTGGGAGACGTTAGCAACGAAATCTTGCTGGGAGCGTTTTCCGGAGGCGACCTGAGCGTTCATTTCGTTAAACGCACGCGCCAGTTGTTTGACTTCATCCGGACCGCTTTCTTCAATCCGGAACGGCGTGCCGCCAGGGACCTTCCGCGTCGCGGAAGCTATTTTTTCCAGCGGACCGGAAACCCAACGCGCTGTCAGCCTGGCAAGCAGGATGGCAAACAGGAGAGTGAAGCCCGCCACCCAGAGCAGGGGCGGCAGGAGGTCGTCCCTGAGGATGTTGAGGCTCTGCAAGCGCGGCTGTGGAGCGGCCAGGACGAGTGTAAAGCGGTCATCCATCGGTCGCAGGACGTATTGCCACAGGCGACGTTCAGCGTCACGAAATGTGCCACCGGGAACAGAGTCGGTGCTGCGGTTGAAGAGGGGCGTGAGGGGGATGTTGGCCACAGCAGGCAGGTTTGCCGCGCCGGAATCGAAGACCACGGCCCCGTCCCCGCCGGCGATGAGGATGCGCACATCGTAGCGCTCGGAGAGGCGCTGGAGGACATCAGTGCGGCGCGGCATGAGCAAAGCGGCGATTTCTTCCCTGGCATAGAGGATGCGCGTCAGCTCCTGGAGCCGGATATTCGTGGTGCGAATAGGGATATTGCGGACGACCAGGAACATCATCAAGGTCGCCATGCACAAGACGATCACGATCAAGAGTGCGAATGTTAGCGAAAACCGGGAGCGCAGCGAAGAAAACATGTCAGTCCTGCACCAATTTATAGCCGATCCCGGTGACCGTTTCGATCGAGAGAGCGCTGCCGGTCAATTTCTTGCGCAGGTGCGCCACGTGAACGTCTACAGTGCGAGTCTGCCCGTAAAAATCATAGCCCCAGGCCAGTTGTAGCAACCGTTCACGGCTGAGGACGATGTTTTTGTGCCGGGCAAGCGTCAGGAGCAGTTCAAATTCCTGGGTCCGCAGGGCAATGCGGTCCCCGGCGATATGCAATTCCCGCGCGGCGGGGTCGATTTCTGCCAGACCGAGCCGGATCGTGCCTGATGTTTGCGGTAGAGCCAGCCGCTCGCTGCGGCGCAGGATCGCCTTGATGCGAGCGACCAGTTCGCGCGGGTTGAACGGCTTGGTTAGATAATCGTCCGCGCCGAGTTCCAGGCCGACGATCTTGTCGACGTCTTCGTCGCGCGCGGTGAGCATGATGATAGGAATAGGGTGGTCGTCCGCCCGGAGCCTCCGGCAGACCTCGAACCCGTCCAGCTCCGGTAGCATGAGGTCGAGGACCATCAGGGCTGGATCATTCTTCTTGACTGCTTCGAGCGCGGCCAGCCCATCCCGGGCGACCAGGCAGGAATAGCCCTCGCGCTCGAGATAGAGCTGGACCAATTGCGTAATACTCGGTTCGTCGTCGACGAGCAGGATGCGCTCTCCGGGCATGAGATCAGGTGGGCCGGACCGCGATCGCTTCGATTTCTACAGATGCGCCGGCGGGTAATCCGGCCACCATAACTGCAGAACGCGCCGGGTGGTTCGAGGTGAAGAACTCGGCGTAGATCGCATTTACGACCGCGTAATCAGCCATATCTTTTAAGAAAACGGTCGTTTTGACGACGTTATCGAGGGAAGTGCCGGCGGCTTCAAGAATGCTCTGTAGATTTTTCAGCGCCTGGCGAGCTTCTGCCTCCGCACCGCCTTCGACGAGTTTACCGAGTGAACGGTCAATACCGACCTGGCCGGCGGTGAAGACGAAATCGCCGAAGCGGATGCCTGCGGAATAGGGTCCGATGGCTTTCGGGGCTTTGTCGGCGACGATGACTTCTTTTTTTGGCATGTAAATGACTCCTTTGTGAGCGTTCATTAGTTATTTATCTTGGCTGTGAGCTGGACTGTAGAGCTGATTCTAAGTCAAGTTCCAGTGAGGGTCAAAGCAAACGCGTGTAAAAAGCATGTAAAAAGAAAACCGGCAGCCGTGCGCTGCCACCCACTCGGATGCCGATAGTTGAGAATAAAATAAAAATGGAGGAACGGATCGGCGCCTTTATAAAGACCTGCACTTAACTACCCGGGCCGCGCGATCCACCCAAGACCTGGAATCACAAACCGCTGCTCTCGGTTGCTTTTTCAAAGGGTGCTCAAGGCTTGAAAACAACGTGGCTTTCTGCCGCAAGCTGCACTTCGGCGGTGTCCCAATGCATAGGGTGGTAATCGATCATACGCCATGGATTGGCCATGTCGATGTAGTGCGAATGCCCCGCATGGCCGGATTGGCCAGTCGTATGAATTGAGCGCGAATTTTGGAGGTTGCCGAGGTCCACTATCATGCGCATGGACGGCAGACTGTCGACGCCGTAATCGCCTGATCTTGCGCTCCACCCGGTCGCGTTGACGATCGAGCTGCCTCCGGATGTGGGGAATGGACCGGTGTTGAACATCTTGTTGACCAGTGGGAAGTTGTCCATCAGGTCGTGGTGAAGACTGAGCGTGTGCAGATCGCCCCACCGCCAGTTATCCGGATTACGTCCTAGCGTACCTTTGAGTTCTTCAATGGCTGCCCTGAAGGCCCGAGTGAAAATCACATCGCGGTCTTCGACATCCGCCGTATTGACGTCATCCCACCAGGCATGATCAGGTTCGGTCACCAGCTTACGCGTGATGCTGAACCAGTCTGCGCCTCCACCAGGCTGGTAGAACTCCGGCAGGTCGTCCCCGAAACCCAACACCAGGAGGTTTTTCCAGAAGACTTCAAAAATAGCTGCAGCGGCAGAGTCTAAATGTGCCTCGTAATCCCAATCTGCCAGCAGCCTTTGTGTTTCTTGCAGGTCTTCTTCGAGAGGGATCTCAAGCAGGATCGGTACCAGGGTCTCCGCGTTCATGTCCCGGTTGTTGCCGTGCATTTTCTGGATGTAAGCGATGTCGATGAGCCGGGGTGCTTTAAGGATATCGTCGAGGATGGATTGTGCGCGGTAACCCTGATCCCATTCGCGGGAAAGTGTGAACGGGTAATCCGGCCCAGCGACGGCGTTGTTAGCAGTGATGATATAGCCTTCGGGTGGGTTAAATGCAAACGGAAGCCACTCGAACGGGATATATTCAAGCCACTCGTAGTCATCGGTCCAGCCGGGCACGGGCAGCATACCGTCGTGCCCGAGATTGCGTCCCGGAATCCGTCCCGGCGTCTGGTAACCGATGTTGCCGTCTACGTCCGCATAGAGCAGGTTTTGTGCCGGTGCGGCGAAATCTCTCGCCGCATCGCGGAATTCATCCCAGTTTCGGGCCCGGTTGATCTTCCAGATTGCCCGGAAAATGAAATTGGGTTCCAGGGCAGTCCACTTCAGGGCGATTGCGAAATCCCGCGGCAGTTCGATGCCCGCGTCCGCGCCGAATTCACTCAGCGATACATCCGACATGATCGGGCCGTGCCGGGTGCTGCGCACGGTGATTTCGACTGGTTGGCTGCCGGCGACGAGGATCGTTACCGGCGTCATCTCCATGTCGACCCATTCCCCGTTGACCTCGTACTGATTCGGATTGTCCGGGTTGATCTTTTCGATGTAGAGATCCATGACGTCGGGACCCAGGTTTGTAAAACCCCAGGCGATTCGCTCGTTGTGGCCGATGATCACCCCCGGCGTAGACGAAAATGAGAATCCCGTGGCGTTAAAGTTGCAATCCGGGGTTATGGCGATGCAGTGCAACCCGATCTCGAACCAGATTGAAGGGATTTGAGCAGAGAGATGCGGGTCGTTTGCGAAGATAGGCCTGCCCGTGGCTGTGAGATCCCCGCTAATCGCCCAACTGTTTGAGCCGATTCCTTCGAAGTTTCCGCCGCGCAGCGAATCGAGCATGGCGAAACCGGCGCGGACCCTTTTCAGCGGCTCGATTGCGCCTGCTGGGATATCGACCTGCCATGGCAACGCGGCCTCGCCCTGGATGTGCGGATTGTTGACGATAACAGGGTGGTTCGCAAAGTCGTACACCGGATAGAGCAAGGCGACTTCTTCTGGTGTGAGTTCGGCGAGCAGCAGCGCCCGGTCGATTTCCGACTGCATGTTACCGCGCAGGTCCCACGCCATCGCTTTTGCCCAGGCCAGCGTTTCGTGAGGCTGCCAGGGTGAAGGTGTGTAACCTGGGTTTACGGCAGGCAGGAAAAAATATTCAAAACTTATTTCCAGTCCGCTGTGCGTGGCCAGGTATGCGTTTATGCCGTCAGTGAAAGCAGAAAGGATATTTCTTGAGGCGCTGTCGAGCAGGGCCCATTCTTCCATTGCGATTCGTTCCCATCCCATCGTTTGCAGGTACTTGTCGATGTCGACCATGCTGCTGCCGAGTAATTCGGACAGGCGCCCGACCGCCTGGTGGCGCCAGAAATCCATCTGCCAGAAGCGTTCCTGTGCCTGTACGTATCCCTGGACCATGAACAGGTCGTGTTCTGTTGTGGCATATATATGAGGAACTCCGAACGAATCGCGGTAGACGTCCACCGTTCCATCCAGACCGGGAAGATGGATCTCACCGTCAACCTGGGGGAAAGACCGGCGCTGCAGGATCGGAAGTGCAATCGCAGCGACGATAACGATCAAGACAAGAACAGATACAAATGCGGTCAGCATTCGCCGGATAATTTTCATTTGTTATAGCTCCCTTCCGCGCGATGATGTTATTGTGACTAACCAATGATGGTTAGCTCAGGGGAGGCAATATTATATATTTATGATGCACACCAGGGTAAGTTCATAAAAAAATATAGGACAGCAGGGAATTTCGCCCACTGCTGCTTTTCGTTCGCGCTTCAAAACATCCGTCCTTCAGGTTTTTGTGTCCTCAATTAATGCAAAGGACATACTGTGCCAATGCGATAATTTCCGGATCAACCGGTGGCCGCCGCGGCGACAGGTACGGGACGAGCCAGGGAAGAATGAGAGAAAGGATGATGAGGATGGTGATGATGATCCAGATTACGCGGCCGGCCGGAGAACGATCTGCAGAATGAGGGTCTTTCTCGACCCCCCATGTAACGGGAGCTTCGTCCGGGGAAAAATCTTCAACGGGCTTGTGAGGCCAGGTCATCGAGATTCAAGTCCCATCGCAGTGACGAAAGCGATGGCATGGGTTTCTGTGTGGCTCAGGCTGATGGACCACTCGGTCAGGCCGGTTTCTTCGGCCAGTTTAGCCGCTGCACCGTGCAGGTGAAGGACGGGCTCGCTCCGCGGACCGCGCAGTATTTCGATCTCCTGGAATGAAATATCGCCGATGCCCGTGTTAAACGCTTTCGCAACCGCTTCCTTGGCGGCCCAGCGCGCAGCAAGTGAGGCAACCTTATCACAGCAGATTTCGATTTCACGCGGTGTGTACACACGCTTAAGGAAACGCTTTCCAAACCGGTCGAGGGCTTCCTGCACACGCCGGGTTTCGATCAGGTCAACTCCGTTGCGAATGATCATGTTCTCAATCTATTTTCCGAACAACCAGCAAAGGATAACGCCGGCTTCACAGGCAACTTCTTCCCATGAATCAGGCGCCTGTTGTAGAAGGACCTGGTACGGACCGACGACGTCCTGCAGGCCGGCGAACGGCGGTTGCAGTTCGGTCTCGCGCAGTGGGATGCTGACAGGGATAGAGAGCTTGACGGGGACTTCGAGCTGTACGGGCACCGTCAGGTTGACCGGCACTGTCTGGCTGACGGGAACGGTCATCGACAGCTTGGTTGGCAGAATTGTGCCTTTCGGCAGGACGATATCGGCAGGGGCGTTGATAATGACCAGGTTGGGCGTGCGGATGTTGACGATTGCATTCTCAATTGGCGTGTCGGTCGATATTTTGACGTTCGTCAGTTCGTTGAGGGCCAGGTCGAAGACGACGGGAATCGTATCATTGACGAAAATGACATCATCCACGGTGATCGTTTCATCGACCTGAACGGTTGTCTCTATCACTGCGTTTTCCATTGCAACGAAATTTGTATATAAGCCGCCGATCAACTGGTTGGACACAAGTGCCTTTAATGCGAAAAGCTCGCGGGCAAGACCAAGAAGCAGGACGATCAGTACGATATTAAAGATGAGCGAAATGACGCCCGAAACTGTCCAGAACGCGGGCGCCCAGCGGCCCTGCCAAATCCTGGGGTTGTTTCGCAGGTCTTTCAATCGCTGGTAGGCAAGCTCTCTTCGAGAAATCGACGGCATCATCTCTTCGTCTTCCTCGAATATTTTCAGTTCTTCCAGTTCGGAAAAGTCATCCAGGTTGGTCATGCTCGCTCCAGGTCTTACACCATTCGTCTAATGCTAAAACCATCTCTAATTTTCATTGCGAGCGCCGGCCTTATTGCTACCCCTGGGGGCCCTCTTACAATGAAATCACTGATAACAGGTCATTTACAATGTGCCAAAATAGCTGACCGACCTGCTTAAATATCTTTTGAAAGGCCGCCAGCGAATATCAAATAGATTCTAACCTTTCAAGATGGTAAAAAATATAGCATATTCGACGTAAAATTGGTGAAGAGCAGGCAGATTGGTGCCGGAGGGAAGTATAATTCTGTTAAGACCTCCGGAAGGGGTTAGGTAATCGGTCGTAATTCTCGTTACCATGTGCCCGTTTTTTCACGACCGATTATGTGCAGTGCGCCGGAAGAAAGGCGCTCACCCGGTCAGTGTTTCGGCGTACTGCCCGGCAGAGGCATCCTGTCGAGGAGCATATCAGCATTGGGAAGCTGCCTTTGGGCTGGAAAATTCCGCCCAATGGTTCCCGGCGTTTTGCCTGTGACCGGTTCATTTCAATCATGCGATTCGCCCCAGGGCCAATTGCAAGGAGGATAAATTTGAACGAAGAAAATTTAACGACCCGACACGTCGCCGTTATTGGCGCTGGCCCGGCAGGGCTGTTTGCAGCAAGGACGCTTGCTGAGAAAGGCGTCCGTGTGACATTGATCAACCGTGACGTAAAACCCGGCGGATTAGCCGAATACGGAATTTATCCTGATAAGGAAACGATGAAAAATGGGCTGCGGAAGCAGTTCCGCCGCATCATGCAGGAAGAGCGGATCACCTATTATGGGAACGTCACAATTGGGCATAATGCAGATTTTCAGCTGGATGACATTATTGCGTGTGGATTTGATGCGGTACTGGTAACAGTCGGTGCGCAGGGGACGAAGTGGCTCGGTCTACCCGGAGAAGACTTAAACGGTGTTTATCATGCCAAAGACCTCGTTTATTTTTACAATCTGCTGCCGCCTTACAGTCATGAGCATTTCGAAATAGGTAAACGGGTCGCTTTGATCGGCGTCGGCAACGTGATGCTGGACATTGCCCACTGGTTGATCCGCGATCTGAGTGTGGATGAAGTGATCGCCGTTGCCCGGCGCGGTCCTGCGGAGGTCAAGTTCACCCCAAAGGAATTTGAATATACGGCCGCTAATCTCGACCTGGATGCATTTAACGCTGAGTTGGAACGCTGCCGGGCAGTTATGGAAAACGTGGGGCAGGATGTTGCGGAAGCGCACGCGATGATTCTAAAACCGCGCAAGAAAGCGCTCGAGCCGGTTTCAAACACCCGCCTGCTGTTTGACTTCCTTGCGTCTCCGACGCGGATGATCGGTGATGAAGACGGCCGCGTTATAGGCATAGAAGTGGAGGATACGACGCTTATCCCCAGGGGAGACGACACCAAAGCGCAGGGCCTCGGCACCTACCGGGTGCTCGATGTCGACACCGTCGTTTTCTGCATAGGGGATCGGGTGGACGGTGATTTCGGTTTGCCGCTGATGTGGAACGAGTTTGCAAAAAATCCGGAACCGCGGTTTCCGCAAGAAGGCCTTTCTTACGAAGCCTATGATCCGGTCGACAAACACCCGATCGAAAAGGTTTTCCTTGCTGGTTGGGCCCGTGAGGCCAGCAGCGGCCTCGTCGGAGAAGCACGCAAAGATGGGACGGACGGGGCGCGGGCCGTCCTTGCGTACATGGAGACGCTGCCTGCCAGCGATGGCGATGCCGGTGAACGGTTTGCTGCAAAAATTGCCGCACTCAGCCACCCGGTGCTTACAACCGCACAGTGGACGGCCCTGGATGCAATTGAGCAGGAGATCGCTTCAGATCGCGGCCTGCCGTCTTTCAAATTCGCTTCGAATGATGAAATGTTTGAGGCGCTCGCTGCCAGAGGCGAGGCTGTCACCTGATTCGCTCAGATAATGTCCGCGAGTAAATAATTGAAGATAAAAACGAGACTTCGCAATGAGGTCTCGTTTTTTCTTATTCGTCTTTCCGTTTTCGACGCAGCATGAGCAGGAAACCGATTCCGATGAGGATTTCGCCGGTCAATACGCCGCGCTGTTGCCAGATTCCGAAATCCGGTATCCGTGGAAATGCTTCGCTGCCGAAACCGAAGACATCCGCCATACCGGAGGCGACGGCAACGACATAGCCGGTAGAAATCAGGCGTGTGCCGATTTCGGCTGTGATGGACAATTCCTCATCCTTCCAGATTGAATTCAGTGCAACGTAGCCCCCGATAGAGATCAATGCGAGCCCGACCAGAAAGACAGCGATCTGGACAAAGCCGGTCACAGGGCTGCGGTCCAGGCCAAAAATTCCGGGGTCCGCGCCCAGGATGAATACGATTAATCCGATGATTGAAACAGTCAGCCCTGCGCGTGTACGGACTTTCGGATTCAAA
>JBFGQG010000066.1:0-11634 GCA_041564295.1 Anaerolineales bacterium
CCAGCCGTCGGCGGTGGTGTCCAGCGAACCGACTTCGATTCCCAGCCGGTGACGGGTCACGCGATACTTATGAATCGCTAGAGAATGGTTTAGCAACTGAAATCCCGATGGTAGTCCTCGTGAATGGCGGCTCGGCTTCGGCTTCAGAAATTGTGGCAGGTGCGATACGTGCATATAAACGTGCGCCGCTGGTAGGGACGACGACTTTCGGTAAAGGCACCGTCCAGAATTGGATCCCTCTATCTGATAACGGTGCGGTGCGTATTACGATTGCGAAATGGCTGTCCCCGGATGATAGTGAAATTCATGAAATTGGAATTGAACCCGATTTCATCGTTGAAATAACGGAGGAAGATATTGAGAGCAATGTTGACCCGCAGTTGGAGAAAGCGATCGAGCTGCTGTCTCAACAGTAGTTCTTTGTTTGGAGGTTTAGCATGATTTCAACCGGCTTTTTTAACTCCGGCTACATCATTTTCATGCTCCCGGCGTTTATCATCATGTTGCTTACGCAGATGTATGTCAAGTCGGCATACAACCGGTGGAGCAAAATCCAGGCACGCAGCCGGATTTCCGGTGCAGAAGCTGCGAAACGCCTCATGCAGTACGGCGCGCTGTACGGCGTCTCAATAGAAGGCGTGCGTGGCAACCTGACCGACCATTACGATCCCCGCAATAAGGTGCTCAGATTGTCTGAAGGCGTATACAGGGGAGATTCTGTGGCATCGCTGGCAATCGCTGCCCATGAATTAGGCCATGCGATGCAGGACAAGGAAGGTTATTTCCCGCTCAGGCTGCGCAGCATGCTGGTTCCGGCAGTCAACATCGGCTCCTACCTTGGCTGGATTTTCATTATCATCGGCCTGATGTTGAACTTTACAGGCCTTGCCTGGCTCGGTGTGATCGTTTTTTCAGGCGGCGCGGTTTTTGCATTGGCGACGCTGCCGGTGGAATTCGACGCATCCGCAAGGGCCAAGCGGCTGCTTCGCTCAGCCGGAATCATCCAGGGCGAAGAAGAACAGCGCGGCGTGAATGCCGTGTTGAACGCCGCAGCGCTGACGTATGTCGCTGCGCTTGTAACAGCAGTGCTACAGCTTCTTTACTACGTTACTCTCGTTGGCGGCCGCCGTCGCTGAAAATTCTGTAACCCGAGCTTATTAAAGGCTCAATCATGTGCTGACATTAGAAGCGGAACCTAATCATGCGTTTCCGCTTCTAATTCTTAATTCATCAAATATCCCAGGGTGCAATCCGCCGATCGCTGCGGGCCAGGCCTTCATTGATTTCGCTCGAAAATTCCTGGAAAACGTCCGCTGCTGCTGAGAGCATCCCGAAACAACCCACGAGCATCATATCGCCGTAAGGGGCCGCGAAATAAGGTCTTAAGCGCGATGCATGCATCATACTTCTCCTGGGGCCGATCACCACAACGCCGAAGTCGTCTTCAGGAAGTCGCAGAGGTTGGTTGGACAACACACGGGCGCCGTGGCCCTGGTCGTAGAACACATCGTCATCTTCGAGAGTGCCGTCTGCGAGCGAAATAAGTAAGCCATCGAGTTTATCCGTGTCCATGAAACCTGTATGGTGCTCGAATACTCCTTCAATCCCATTTTTCCCCAGGCGAAAGGCCAGCGTGTGGAAATTCCCGACATTGGCGACAATAACCTCCTGGCGTTGTTTCACCCACGGATCGAGTAATGCACCCAGAACGGCTGCCGGCGCCGTATCCATGAGCATGAGCGGTGCGTCGACATCGGCGGCCGATTGGGCGACCGCCAACATTCTAGTCAGGATGTCCGGGATTTGTCCGGCCGGAAAGGCAAAGGCGCTCAGACGGTTGTGTGCGCGCACCTGGCGTTCGATGTATTCGAACCTGAATTTTCGATCGGAGTATCCAGGCGGCGCTGCGCCGTGGTCAAATACAGCGGCGATAACCAAACCAAGGTCGTCCAGCGGTACGCCAAACTGCGAAAAAGCTGACCGCAGGCCTTGGTAATCAAAATCTTTTAAAACGAGTCTAACCACAGCTTCAGGGAGGGCATTTGCTTCGTCCTTGGAGACTATCTGGATACCCATCTCCGCAATATATTCAAGGTCGTCATTGAATGACCGGGCTGCATCCGGGGTTGCGTAGACAGGCAGCCCCGCTTCCAGATGATTTTCTACAGCCCAGTGGGAAGGTCCCCCACCCATGGTTACACCTTCCAGTAAAATCGGCGCTTTCAGGCGAGTCGCTTCAATAACACGCCTGTAAACCATCATCGTCGGTGAAGGGACGACCATCTTAAATCCATTCTCGACATCCAGGGCTGTGTTGTAGAGAAAAATATCCTGTGTACCCGTACCGATGTCAACGCAAAGGACCTGCATACCTGCTCCTGACTATGGTTGAATAGTGCCCAATGAAACGTCTGTGACAATACTGCGTAAATTATATATGGTTTGCCCGAGGATACTGCAATCGGCCACAAGCATGCGGATCATCCGATATAATGGGGATTCGGGATCGCACACCTATAAAAATAATATATCGAAGTTCAGATTGTGAAATATTATTCAAGGGCTTATCAAATCTACGGCCTTGCGGTATAATCCGCCGGCACTTAATCAGATAAACCGGGAGTGTTCTCCCTGAACGACTATCGAATTTGAGGAATTGAAATGACCAAACGTACATACCAGCCAAAAATACGTCGTCGCATGCGCGTACATGGCTTCCGCAGCCGCATGTCCACTAAAGGCGGGCGTGAAGTCTTAAAGCGTCGGCGCCTGCGCGGCCGCAAACGCCTGAGCGTTTCGATCAACAACCACGTCAAAAAACTGAACTGGAAGAGCAAGTAATCAGCAGTGCAGGCAGCCCGGGATTTTGAGGCAGCGGAAAGGTGAATCGCAGATTTCGCCTCAACAAACGGACGGATTTTGAGCGGGTGCGGCGAACCGGACAATCCTATGCCCACCCGCTTATTGTGTTAGTTGCCCTCCCGAACGACCTGCCACTGTCGCGCTTCGGTGTATCTGCAAGCAAAGCTATCGGAAGCGCAGTCGCCCGCAACCGTGCCAAACGGCGTATCCGTGCAATCCTGACTCAGTCTATGACCCAGATCAATACGGGCCATGACCTCGTCTTCCTCGCAAGGTCTGCGATCAGCAACAGTTCATCCCAGGAATTAACAAACGCCGTTCACAAGCTGCTCCTGCGCGCGAAATTATTGGCAGAATTCTGAAAATGACCTCTGAAAAAACGTTTCATACTGAAGAGCATTCGCACACTGATCCCCCATTGCGGGCGCTCCCATTAACGTTTAAGAATCTCGGACGTTTCCCGCTCCTGGGAATGATCCGGCTCTACCAGAAGACCTTCTCGCGCGCACTTCCCCCGGACACCTGCCGTTTTTACCCGACCTGTTCACATTACGGCTATCAGGCGATTTATAAACACGGCGCGCTCAAAGGCGGCTGGATGGCTGCCTGGCGAGTGATGCGCTGTAATCCTTTTAATCCGGGCGGGTTTGATCCCGTCCCCGACAAATAAATCTCTCGAATGAAAAAAAACCGCATTCTAATTTTTTCCATAATCGTCGGCGCTGTATTACTCAGCGCCTGTTCAGGATCAGGACAGCTGACGGCTTCCAGCTGGCCAGGCATTACGGCCAGCGAAGAAACCATATTTGTCGCTTACGGTCCACACGTCTATGCACTCAATGCTGCAAATGGAAGCCAGCTCTGGCAATATCCTGCCGAACCGGATAACAATGTTTCATATTACGCCGCACCTGCATTGACAGATGACGGCAGCCAGCTTATTCTCGGCGCTTATGACAATGTCCTCTACAGTATCGACCCAGAATCAGGTCTTCCCTCAGGGTGGTCGTTTGCAGGCGCAAACAGCCGTTATATCGGCAATCCACTCGTGACTGAGGAAGGCATCTTCGCTCCAAATTCAGATGGTCACCTTTACGCCCTCGATTACACCGGTCAACCGCTGTGGAGGGAAGCCTATTCGACGATTGAGCCGATCTGGGCTGGCCCTGTCACAGATAATGGCGCCATTTATGTGGCTGCGCTGGACCATCAGGTCCATGCCATCGACAAAACCACGGGCAGCCTGATCTGGACGCAAGACCTTGAAACAGCAATCTCAGGCACCCCAGCGATCGTCGATGGCATTCTATACGCCGGCACCTTCGGCAGCAAGGTGTTCGCCCTCGATGCGGATACAGGTAAAATCCTGTGGACATTCGACACGAAAGATTGGGTCTGGGCATCACCGGCCGTTAGCGACGGTGTTGTTTATATCGGCGACGTCAGTGGAACATTCTTTGCACTGGATGCAAAATCCGGGAGAATAGATTGGTCGTTCACCGCAGAAGGCGGTATATATGGGGGGGCGCTGGTCCTGGATGGAAAAGTGTATTTTGGTACGGATACAGGTAAGTTCTATGCCCTCACGACAGAAGGAAGACCTGATTGGTTTTACACGGTCACAGGGAAGATCTACAGCACACCGGTCTTCAATGGTGAATACCTTTTCGTGGCAGCGATCGACGGAGACCCGCTCGTGACCGCAATCGATCTCAACGGGGCTGCGCGATGGCCGTTCTCGCCTGAGAATTAAGTACCAACTGGATAATAAAATATGTGGAATACCCTAATTGTCGACCCTCTAACCAATGCTCTTGTGCTGATCTACAACCTGCTCGGCCAGGACTTTGGTTTAGCCATTATCGTCTTTACAATCGTCGTGCGTTTCCTGACCTATCCACTGACGGCGTCCCAAATGAAGAGCACGGCTGCTCTCCAGGACCTCCAGAAGTCGCCGAAATGGCAGGAAATCCAGTCCAAATACAAAGACGATCGTGAGAAACTCGCTTCTGAACAGATGAAGCTCTACCAGGAAATGGGGATCAACCCGTTCGGATCTTGTTTACCGACGCTGATACAATTCCCGATCATCATTGGTCTGTACCAGGCGGTGATTTCGGCGATGGCTGCAACCCCCCTTCAACTTATCGACTTCTCTCAGCGGATCTATGATGCGATCCCAAACGTCGCCGGATTGCTTCCATTGAATGCGCACTTTTTATGGATGGACCTGAGCCAGCCTGAACGCCTGTTCATTCCTGGGATAAATTTCGGCATACCCGTCCTTGCAGTGCTCGTTGTCGTGACATCTTTCCTTCAGACCAAGCTGATGACGCCGATGGGCACTGGCGACGGGCAGGGCCAGGCAACAGCTCGCATGATGGGCGTTTATATGCCTTTATTGCTTGGATGGCTGGCATTTTCGTTTCCAGCTGGCCTGGCTGTTTATTTCGTCGCTTCGAACGTTGTCGGTATCCTGCAATACGCTATGATGGGACGCCTGGATTGGAAGAACTTGCTTTCCAGGAAACAGATTGAAGAGTCACCCTCCGTCAAAAGCGCAAAATCGAATCCAAAAAAACCGGTCAAAGCTTCTCCGGCAAAGAACAAGAAAACCAATCCTGCACGTAAACCTCAGAAGGCTCGTGGTAAAAAATAATTGGCGGATTCGTTTTAAGAAGATTCTTTAAAAATTGTGTAGAATCATACTTGGATGACCTGTGCAACGCCGGCTCCTGCTCCTCCGGCCAGTCGCGGAATCCGAAAGCCTCCTGCCACTGTAAGGGAATACATATGACAGAAAAAAAATCCAAGGAATTTCACGGCATAACAGTAGAAGAAGCTATAGAGACCGGATTAAAGGCATTGGGAATCACCCGCCAGGAAGCAGATATTCAAATCCTGGAAGAGGGTTCAAAAGGCCTGTTTGGTTTCGGGTCGAAACAAGCCATCGTTCGTATTAGCGTGAATACACCTCAATTCTCAACCGCTCCAAAAATGGTCCTGGATGACATCGAAGATGAAGATATAGAAGTAGATGACGACGATGTTTATGACGACGTTTATTATGACGGTGATGAGGATTTTCAGGACGACGTGGCTACCGGTCCGCTTTCAGAAGATGATGAAATCGTCGCCATCACTCGCGAGACTGTAATCGAACTTCTTTCGAAAATGCATGTTGGGGCGGATGTCAGCGCAAAGATGATGCCGAAAGACCCGCACTCCAATCGTTCTGCCGTATCTGTCGATATTACAGGTGATGACCTGAGCATCCTCATCGGGCGAAAAGCAGAAACGCTGGATGCACTGCAGTACATCACCCGCCTTATTGTCGGGAAAGAACTCAGCAGTTCAGTAATTATCAATATCGATGTGCAGGGATATAAGAAACGAAAAGAGCAGCGGCTTCGCAGAATCGCTAAATCCGTTGCGCGCCAGGCCGTTGAAACCGGAAGGCGCCAGTATCTCGAACCAATGTCGGCCGCCGACAGGCGCATCATCCATATGACGCTCAGGGATGACCCCAATGTGTTCACGGAAAGTGTCGGTGAAGGTTTCCGGAGAAAAGTAACGATCAATCCCAAACCGTAATCATACCAATTTCCGAGCAGATAATAGCCGGATCGCCGCCAAAATTTCTGGCGGCGATCATTTATTTTGAGACCAGATTTGTATTTCACAAATTTGTCAACTGTTTGACATCTCCCTGAAAAACGACCTTTCAAGGAAGCAAGTATAATTCCACCATGCTTAACCATTTCGCGGCACCCATCGATTATCTCCTGATCGGACACGTCTCAAGCGACTTATTGCAGGACGGCAGTACGACCTTGGGCGGAACAGTTTCCTACTCCGCGCTTACTGCCAGGGCGCTCAGTTTTCGTTCCGGAATTTTGACGTCCATCTCCAGGGAGACCTCTATAGAACCGCTTCGCGCCATTCCAATGGCCGGCATCGAATCTGACCACACGACGACCTTTGAAAATATTTACTCTGCCGGGGGTAGAACGCAAAAACTGCATCACGTCGCCGACAAGCTGCTTCCGTATATGCTGCCCGAGGTCTGGCGGAATCCGGCGATCGTCCATTTCGCACCCCTGATCGATGAAATAGACCTTGATCTTTTCCGCCTCTTCCCTGAGTCATTGATCTGCGTCACTCCGCAAGGTTGGCTGCGCGGGGTGAAAGAAGACCACAGCATCTACCAGGTCGATTGGCTCGAGGCCGATTTCGTTCTCGGTCAGGCCGCCGCTGCCGTACTGAGTATTGAGGATTTGGGTCACGATGAACGGCTTGTGGAAATGTATGCAGAAGCCTGCGACATCTTTGTAGTAACTGAAGGCGAAAAAGGCTGCCGTTTGTATGAATATGGCCGTCCTAGGTCATTCCCGGCACCCAAGAATAAAACGGTGGACGCCACCGGTGCAGGCGATGTCTTCGCAGCTGCCTTCTTTTCTAACCTGTACCGCACCAAAGACCCAGAAAGGTCGGCGCGCATTGCTGTAAAACTGGCTACGAACTCAATCGGAAGGCGGTTCCTCGACAGCATTCCGACTGAATCGGAAATCTACCAGACCATGCTCGAAGAACAGCGAACGGAACGGGCAAGTTCTCCCTCATGACTCGAACCTATACGATCGTAAACCAGAAAGGCGGCGTCGGAAAAACTACCACAGCCATCAACCTGGGGGCCTACCTCGCAAAAATGGGATCCCGAGTGCTTCTGGTTGACCTCGACCCACAGGCAAATGCCACAGCCTGTCTTGGTATCGATCGAGTAAAGGTCGCCGGCGGGACCTATGAAGCGTTGCTGAGCCAGGTTTCCCCTGCAAGCTACATTTTGACAAACCACCGCCTGAAAATGTCGCTGCTCCCTTCAAGCCTGGCGCTGGCCGGAGCTGAAGTCGAGCTCGTTCACGAACTCGCTCGCGAGTCTAAGCTTAGAAATGCGCTTGAGCCTGTGAAAAACCGATTTGATTACGTTCTGATTGACTGCCCGCCATCCCTCGGCTTACTGACGGTTAACGGCCTCGTAGCAGCGGGATCAGGATTGATAATCCCGGTGCAGTGTGAATACCTCGCCCTAGAGGGTCTTACTCAGCTCACAGGCACAATCAGCAGAGTCAGGTCTGCGCTCTTCCCGGACCTGACGATCCGCGGTCTCGTCCTGACCATGTATGATAGCCGCACGAACCTGGCTGCAGACGTCGTCCACGAAGTCCGGACCCATTTCGGTGATTTGACCTTTGAAACCATTATTCCTAGGTCGATCCGTCTGGCAGAAGCGCCATCTTATGGACAACCTATCTCACTATATGCCCCGGATTCGACCGGCGCGGAAGCGTATGCAGCCCTGGCAAAGGAAATATTGATCGGCGACGGAATGTTCGATACGATCGGAAAAAAGGAGACGGCCTGATATGTCTGCAAGAAAACGACCGGGCCTGGGAAAAGGACTTGAAGCACTCATCCCCGGAAGCGAGCCTCCATCAAAAAAAGGCGGCGTTGAACATATCGCCATAACCGATATCCATCCGAACCCGCGCCAACCACGAACTCGCTTCGACCGTTCTGAACTTGTCGAACTCGGTGCATCGATCCAGGAACACGGAATTATCCAACCGCTCATCGTCACCGAATCAGACACACAAACGGGGCAATACGTACTGGTGGCGGGTGAACGCAGGCTCCAGGCGGCAAAAATCGCCGGGCTTGCCGTTGTACCTGCAGTCATCCGTGAAGCCACTGAGCAAGACATGCTCGCGCTGGCCTTGATTGAAAATGTCCAGAGGGCAGACCTTAATCCTGTTGAAACCGCCACTGCCTACAAACAGCTGGCTGAGGAATTCGAGCTCTCACACGACGAAATTGCCCGCCAGGTTGGTAAGAGCCGCGTGGCCGTTTCGAATACGCTGCGCATCTTAAAACTGCCGATGCCCGTGCTACAGGCTATCGTCGACCAGAAAATCTCAGAAGGTCATGCCAGGGCACTTCTAGGGTTAAAGACTGAAGCAGAACAGCTATCAATGCTGCGTAAGGTCCTTAAAAATAGCCTGTCAGTGCGCCAGGCCGAGGAACTGGTGCGGAAGACGGGCGAAGAAAAGCTGCCCAGGCCGCCCAAACACCCGGAGATAAAAGCGCTGGAAGACGATCTGCGTACCAGCCTCGGAACGAAAGTCACATTGAACTATAAAAACGGGCGCGGAACCGTCACGATTCATTATTACTCAGAAGAAGAACTCAACGCAATCATTGAAAAACTATCTGAATAACGCTCATACGGATACTGGTTGCGTTTCACCATTTGCTACACAGACTATTTAAGGGGGTTAAATCGTTGAAAAAACCAAGGGATTCCAGATGCAATTAATCACGAATGCAAGGATTTATACACTGGACAAGGAACAACCACAAGCAGAAGCGCTCTTAATTGACCAGGGCACTATTCTCGCGGCGGGTTCGAAGGAAGAAGTTAAGACCGCAACACAGAACCGCACTAAACTTATTGACCTGGGCGGACGCACGGTCTTACCCGGATTGACAGATGCCCACGTCCATCTCCATCATTACGCCTTGAGTCTGAAGAAAATCGATTGTGAGACGAAAACACTGACAGAATGTCTGCAGCGCATTGCCATGAAGGTTCAAGAGACTGTCGCCGGGTCCTGGGTGTTGGGGCACGGATGGCAACAGAATGATTGGGCTGATTGCATCGGCGGCAGGGACGGATTCCCGACCGCTGCCATGCTTGATGCGATCACAACTGAGCACCCGATTTATCTCACTGCGAAGTCGCTGCATGCTGGTTGGGCCAATTCGGCTGCTCTCAGGGCGGCAAATGTCAACACGAACACTGCCGATCCGCCCGACGGTGCCATCCAGAGGGACCCGGTTGGTAATCCAACAGGAATCCTGCTCGAAGGCGCAATGAGCCTGGTTGGGGATGTGATACCGAAACCGACGGATGCACAGCTAGCCGATGCAATCGCGGCCGCGCAGGCGACTCTCTGGGCGTTGGGTCTGACTGGCGTTCATGATTTTGATAGGCGAGCCTGTTTCGTCGCTCTTCAGCAACTGCGCGCTGCCGGCAGACTCAAGCTCCGTGTGATAAAAAACATCCCGGTAGAAGACCTCGAATATGCTGCCGGCGTCGGTCTCCGCACCGGTTTTGGTGACGATGTGCTCCGGATTGGGAACATTAAAGCTTTCGCTGACGGCGCCCTGGGACCACACACAGCTGCCATGATCCAGCCGTACGCAGATGACCCAGAGAACCTCGGCATGTTGCTGTTGGATGGGGAAGAAATTTTTGAATATGGCCGGACTGCCGCGCTGAACGGGTTCGGGATGACGGTCCATGCTATCGGCGATCGAGCCAACCATGAAGTGCTGAAGGCTTACGCTAATTTGCGCAAATTTGAAAATGAGAACGGATTGCAGCCGTACCGTCACCGCATCGAGCACGTCCAGCTGCTGCATCCTGATGATTTAACACGACTTGCCGACCTGGATGTCATCGCTTCGATGCAGCCGATACACGCAACGAGTGACATGTTCGCTGCAGATCAATATTGGGGTGATCGCGCCCAGTATGCCTACGCCTGGCGAACGTTGTTGAACGCCGGTACGCGTTTGGCCTTCGGCTCTGACGCGCCAGTCGAATCGCCGAATCCGTTTTGGGGCCTTCATGCAGCAGTCACCCGCACTCGCCCTGGAAACGTTCCTTCTCCGGAAGGCTGGTACCCCGGACAAAAATTGACGAGACTGGAAGCCGTTGAAGGCTTTACACGAGGAGCTGCTTATACAGCCGGCCAGGAAAACCGGCTTGGACAACTCTCGCCAGGATATTTCGCCGATCTTATCGTTCTGGAGGATGACCCGTTCACCTGTGAACCCGACCGCATCAGGACAATGCTTCCCGAACGGACGATGGTCGGCGGCGAGTGGGTGTTTGAAAAGTAAGGCTAGCGGCGCAACTTCCTTCCGTCCCCCTCACGATACGTCAAACCGACAGCATCGAGATGTTCCAGGAAACTCAGGGCATACTTGCGGCTTGTATTGAACCGGTCTCTAAATTCCCCCACGGTGATGCTTCCGTTCTTTTCAATTAAGTCACGCACTGTGGTGCGCATTCGATCGTAATCCGATTTTCGAAAAACAACGTCTGCAGAAACCTGCTGGACCTGCTCCAGATCCACCAGGGCAGCCATAATTTCTTCTCCGACCTCAGCAATACATTCTTTCACAGTTGGCGGTGAATAGGGCTGTGCTGTAAAACGAGCCAGCAAATGTTCAATTCTTTTCTTCTGATCCTCGGTAAAACGAATGCTATGATCCGGGTGAACGATCAGAGTCTTCACCTGGCGGACAATATTTTCAGCAGCGAGTCTTTCAATAACAGCATTGAACACATTTGACGGTAATTTTAGCTTGCTTCGAAGCTCTTCCCTCGGCATTCCCCTCCGTAACGGAAATCTTTTTGTGTACAGCTGGATTTCACCGGTAATTTTTGCTATTGTTGAGCGCCAGTTCCCGCTGTGGGCTGTCAGAGTCGCCGCATTGGGATCCACGTCTCCGCCATCGATGTTGATTAAATCGCCTTGCGAAAACAGCGAGCCAAGAACTTCTTCAACGGTATTCATATCCAGCGAAGACGAGCGTGTCATCTCACGAAGCGGGGAGATACCCATAGATATCGCTGCCTGGAGGAAAACATCAATCGGATCACCCTTCGCAAACGCTTCCAACCGGCTTAGGATTTTCTTGGAA